>JAKDZT010000003.1 GCA_030462125.1 Tetragenococcus sp. | reverse complement strand
ATAAATACTTTTGTCCTATATTGAAATATAGGACAAATAAATTGGAAACTTCTGTTCTATGAGCAAATTTGAGCGATTAAACTAAAAAAATAGAACCTATTTAACTTTGTAAGAAACGAAAGGAAGTACGATTTTGCGGGTAATAGCAGGTAACTATCGGAAAATGGCGTTAAAAAGTTTAGCAAACGATGTAACACGGCCTACGACGGATAAGATCAAAGAATCTTTATTTAATATGATTGGGCCTTACTTCACTGACGAACAAGTCTTAGACCTTTATTCTGGTAGTGGCGCTTTAGCGATCGAAGCTGTCTCTAGGGGAGCAAAACGAGCAGTTTGTGTCGAAAAATATTATCCAGCAATGAAAATTATTCAAGAAAATATTCGTTTAACTAAAGATGAGCAAAAATTTGTGACTTTAAAACAATCCGCCGAAAAAGCTCTGTTACAACTTTTACAAAATGAAGAACTGTTTGACTTAGTTTTTTTAGATCCGCCTTATGCCAAGCAAACAATTCTGCGTGATATAAATCAGTTGTCTGATTTAGGCTTGTTAGCACAAGAAGCTTTAGTTATTTGTGAGACGGACAAAGATGTTAATTTACCTGAAGAAACACAAGCATTACGGCGAATACGTAGTCAAGTCTATGGTATCACCAGAATAACCATTTATAGAAACGAGGCTTAGTGATGAAAAAAATCGCATTATTTCCTGGGAGTTTTGATCCTTTGACAATGGGACACTTGTCTACTATTGAACGAGGAGCACAGATATTTGATGAAGTCATTGTAGGGATTTTTATTAATACGAATAAAAAGTCTTTACTTTCGACAGAAGAAAAAGTGCAATTAGCTAAAGAAGCTGTGGCTTATTTACCTAATGTTAAGGTGATCTCACAACAAACGGAGTTGACGGTACAAACAGCACGACGACTCGGTGCCAAATTTTTACTACGCGGAATCCGAAATGGGAGCGATTATGAGTACGAAAAAGATATTATGACGATGAATCGCCATCTGGACCCTGAAATTGAAACCGTCTTTTTAATGGCTGAAACGCAGTATAGTCATATCAGCTCCAGTCTATTAAAAGAAACCTTGCTCTTTCAAGGGGATGTGAAAAAATATCTGCCGGAAAATGTTTATGAAGCGATAAAGAAGAAGCGTGAACCCAGATGAAGTTTCATTCTTTTAAAAAAACGTTTATCCTTTTTATTATTGCACTCGCCATTTGTGCGAGTGTCTTTTTACCTTTGCCTTATTATATTGAAAAGCCAGGATCGACGATTGATTTAAAAGAATTGATCACGGTAAACGATAAAAAAGATCAGGAAGATGGGTCTTTTTCATTAACTTCTGTAGGCGTCCAGCAAGCTTCGGCGGTGACAGCTTTAAAAGCCCAAGTTTCTCCTTTTGAAGATTTAGTTTCAGAAGACGAGCTTTTTGGCGGAGCTAGTGGAGAAGAGTATGATCAAATGCAAAATTATTTTATGGAATCCTCGCAGAATACAGCCATTCAGCAAGCTCTAAAATTAGCTAATCGTCCTTATGATTTTGAGTACAAAGGGGTCTATGTAATGAATGTAATGAAAAATTCGGACTTCAAAGGAAAAGTTGCTGTTGGAGATACTGTAACAAAAGTGGATGGGAAAAGTTTTGAGAATAACCAAGACTTTATGGATTACGTCCAACAAAAATCCGTGGGTGATACGGTGGAAATAACTTATGAACATGAGGATGAGACGAAAGAAGCTAGTGGCGAGTTGGTAGAATTGCCTAGTAACCACAAAGCTGGCATTGGCATTACGTTGGTAGATCATACGGATATTAGCGCTGATGATGACATTGATTTTGATGTTGATAATATTGGCGGGCCTTCTGCCGGGTTAATGTTCACCCTAGAAATTTATGAACAATTAACCGAGCAGAATTTAAGAGAAGGCAAAGATATTGCAGGTACTGGCACCATCGACAATGATGGCAACATTGGGCGGATTAGTGGGATTGATAAAAAAGTTGCTAGCGCTGATGAAGAGGGCGCTCAAATCTTTTTTGCTCCTAATGATACCTTGTCCAAAAAAGAAAAGAAGGATCATCCTAATCTAAAATCTAACTATCAAGAAGCTAAAATAGCTGCTGATGACTTAGACACAAATATGAAAATTGTTCCTGTCAAAACCCTACAGGATGCTCTTGATTACTTAGAATAAATAAATTAAAACACAGAGGGATAAACACTTACAAGCATTTGTTTCCTCTGTGTTTTTGTTTGCATTATAATTTATGCTATACTTATTTTTAAGAAGAGAGGTGGCTTATTTGGAAATTAAAAGACAACAACCGCTGATAGAAGCTTATCATTTTGATCAGCGAAAAAAAGAAGAAGAAGGGCTTGAAACAAGAATACATATTGGTTTCACACCGCTAAAAGCGCCTAATGAAAATTATCCTAAAGAAAATAGTATCATCGGAACGCGTTTGCGTTTTGAGATCGTTTTTTCGCAATTTATTATTCGAGGCGCAATGGGACAAATTAATCATATTGTTAACAGAGAAATTCAAAAACAGGAAGATTTGACCAAAGCAGAAATTGATGAGTTGATGGAACCTTTATTTGATATTTTGCAACGATTGACCTATGAAGTAACCGAGATTATTACTGATAAACCAGGCGTTAATTTAGATTTTGAACGTCAAGAGTAGAAGAGGGGAAAATGATGTTTTCAAATAGTGTACAAATTAGCCTTTTTGTCGATGATGTACAAAAGGCAGTAACTTTTTGGCAGTCTTTGGATTTTGTAATAATAGACCAGCAAGAAACGGACGGCACTTTAGTCGTAGAAATTGCGCCCAATAAAGATGCAGATATGCATTTTGTGCTTTACGATCGAAACTTTATTGAAAAGCAATCACCTGGCGTGGCAACTAACCCACCACAAGTAATGTTTTTTACTGAAAATATGACCGATTTATATAAAAAAATGCAGTCTTTACCTATAGAGCTAGGGGAATTAATTCAATTAGAAGAGACAATGGTATTTAATTTTGTCGATCCAGACGGGAATTATTTTGCTGTGTCAGAAGCCTAAAAACGGACGTGTTTAAAAGGAGGCAACAGCTTTGAAACCTTATGTTTATGTCATTAGCGATATCCATGGTGAGTTAGAGTTATTTAAAAAACTTTTAAAAAATTTTGATCCGCAATCCCAGCAACTCGTTTTGATCGGGGATTTAAACGATCGTGGGAAAAAGAGCAAAGACTGCTTTTTATTAGGAAAAAAATTAGTGGAAAAATACGACGCCGTATATTTACGTGGCAATCACGAAGAGTACTTTTTACAGTTTTTGAGTTCTCCAGAAGATTGGTACCAAGCTTATGTGCAAAACGGTGGCAAAGAAACAATGGAAAGCTTGTTGTTTAAAGGTTGTTGTGAGGAATATTCACCAACAGAGATTGCTATGACTATTCGTTCGTATTATAAACAATTAGTACAATTTTTAGTTGAACGCCCTTTGTATTTTGAATGGGAACAATATATTTTTGTCCATGCGGGCGTCGATCTAACAAAAAGTGATTGGAGAAAAACGAATCCACCTGATTTTATTTGGATTAGAGAACCTTTTCATCAAGGGAAAAACAACACTGGAAAAACTATTGTCTTTGGACATACAATTACGCCTTTGTTGTATGGAGATATGCAAACAACAGACTTATGGATTTCGGATCATAAAATCGGGATTGATGGTGGCGCTGTTTTTGGCGGTTCTGTTCATGGTGTCATTTTTGATAAAAATGGCATCGTCCAAGATATAGAATACCAAAATTTAGCAGGACCTTGGCAACCTGATTTTTAAATAAAAGCGTGGGTTTCCTAAGCGAAATTCGCGTTTTTTTGTGTTATACTAAAAGGCATGTAAAATGAAAGGTGTGTCAAAATGGCGCAAGAAATGAATCAAGAATTACTCCCTTTATTACAACAAGAATTAACGCAATATCGTCCAAAGCAAATGCAAACGGTATTGTCTTTATTAAATGACGGCAATACGGTTCCATTTATAGCTCGCTATCGTAAAGAAATGACGGGCGATTTAGATGAAGTTCAAATCAGAGAAATTGAAGAACGTTTTCACTACTTAGAAAATCTGGAAAAACGTAAAGAAGAAGTTCTTCGCCTGATTGATGAACAAGAAAAATTGACCCCAGAGTTAAAGAAAAATATTACGCAAGCTAGCAAAATGCAGCAAGTAGAAGACCTTTATCGTCCTTACAAACAAAAACGGCGGACAAAAGCGACGATTGCTAAAGAAAATGGCTTGGCTCCTTTCAGTCAGTGGCTTTTAACTTTTCCACAAGCTGACGTTTATGATGAAGCCATAAACTATACCAATGACAAAGTACCGACCGCTGAAGACGTTATTGGCGGGGCTCATGAAATTATGGCCGAACAATTTGGCGATACGGCTAAATTCCGCAGCTGGATTCGCCGCGAAATTTTCCAAAATGGCCGTTTTACAAGCCAGGTAAAAGATTCAGAAAAAGATGAGAAAAGCGTCTATGAAATGTATTATGATTTTTCTGAACCGATTAAAAAAATGGTTTCACATCGAGTTTTAGCCTGTAATCGTGGGGAAAAAGAAGGCGTGTTGAATATAACGCTTGAAAGTGATGAAACAAAGATCTTTCATTATTTAGATCGACAATTAATTATAGACTCGGATTCGCCTGCTGCTTCCTTGGTGACTGCAGCCTATCAAGATGCCTATAAACGTTTTATGGGGCCGGCAATTGAACGTGAAATTCGAAATGAATTAACCGAAAAAGCGGATGAACAAGCCATCGCGATTTTTGGTGAAAATCTGCGAAATCTATTGTTACAACCGCCACTGAAAGGTAAAACAGTTTTGGGATTTGACCCTGCTTACCGTACGGGTTGTAAGTTAGCTGTGTGTGATGAAACGGGCAGAGTATTAGCGATTCAAGTTATTTATCCGCATAAACCAGCCTCTGTTGAAAAACGAAAAGCCGCAGATGAGCAATTTTGTCAACTTGTGGAAAAATATCAAGTAGATATGATTGCGATCGGTAACGGGACAGCCAGCCGTGAATCAGAGCAATTTGTTGCTAAAAATTTGCAATCTATTACACGCGATGTCTATTATGTGATGGTAAATGAAGCGGGCGCTTCGGTTTATTCAGCTAGTACAATAGCTCGTGAAGAATTCCCTGACCTGCAGGTGGAAGAGCGCAGTGCGATTAGTATCGGTCGTCGCTTGCAAGATCCTTTAGCTGAACTTGTAAAAATTGATCCTAAAGCTGTAGGTGTGGGGCAATACCAACATGATGTTTCACAAAAAAGGTTAAATGAACAGTTAGATTTTGTGGTAGAAACTGCGGTCAACCAGGTAGGCGTAGACGTGAATACCGCTAGTCCGCAACTTTTGCAACATGTAGCTGGGCTGAACAAAACAACAGCTTCAAATGTGGTCGATTATCGGCAAGAAAACGGCGCGTTTACCAAGCGAATACAATTAAAAAAAGTGTCTCGTTTAGGTCCTAAAGCTTATGAGCAAGCGATTGGTTTTTTACGAATTCCAGGAGCTCAAAACATTTTGGATAATACGGCGATTCACCCAGAAAGTTACACGATTACAAAACAGCTATTAGAAATCGCTCAGTTAGATTTAGCAGAAGTAGGGACAACACATGCAAAAGAAACACTGGAAAGCTTATCCCTTCAAAGTTTAACGGAACAATTGGACATTGGGGAGGAAACGTTAAAAGATATAATAAGCGCTCTTATTCAACCAGGACGAGATATGCGGGACAACATGCCAGCACCAGTATTACGAAAAGATGTTTTATCAATGGAGGATTTAAAACCCGGTATGGAGCTAACCGGAACCGTTCGTAATGTCATTGATTTCGGTGCTTTTGTAGATATTGGCGTTAAACAAGATGGCCTGGTTCATATTTCAAAATTGAGCACAAAATTTGTCAAACAACCTAATGATGTTATTTCAGTTGGTGATGTTGTTACCGTTTGGATTGAGCAAGTGGATTTGAAAAAAGGGCGCATTAGTTTAACGATGGTTGACCCTGGGATTGTAAAATGAGCGAAGAAGAGTTACAAAGATTAGTGGAACAAACTTCGTGGAATTTTTTTGGCAAGCCTTTTAAGCACCAAGCACGTTTCAATAATCGCTTACGTACTACAGGGGGAAGATATCATGTAGGCGACCACCATTTGGATTTTAATCCTAAAATGGTGACTCTTAATCATGAAACCTTTGTTGGTATCATTAAGCATGAATTGTGCCACTATCATTTGCATATTGAAAATAAAGGTTATCGACATAAGGATGCTGATTTTAAAGAACTATTGACAAAGACTGGTGGTTTACGCTATGCTCCAGATATTCAAACAAATCGTAGGTTTCATGTTTATAAATGCCAAAGTTGTCAGTTGTCGATAACTAGGCAAAAAAGAATAAATACACAGCGTTTTGTTTGTGGTAGATGTGGTGGTAAACTACTCTATGAACGTACTTATACTGAAAATGGCTTTCAATAAAAATTTTTTGCTATTTTTGTTATTTTATTAGATAATGTATCTCAGTTTGATAATAGCCTCCATCGGTTATTATCAAATTTTCCGAGAAAAGAGGATAACTGATAATGACAAATCAAGAGAATAAAACGTACCATTTTGTAGGAATTAAAGGCTCAGGAATGAGTTCTTTGGCATTAATATTGCATGAACAAGGAGAACAGGTCCAAGGTTCTGATGTAGAAAAATACTTTTTTACTCAAGTAGGTTTAGAAGAAGCAAATATTCCTATTTATACTTTTAACGCAGATAATATCACAAAAGACTTAATCGTTATTGCCGGCAATGCTTTTTCTGATGATCACGAAGAATTAGTTCGGGCTCGCGAATTAGGTTTAAAAGTCATTCGTTACCATGATTTTATTGGGCATTTAATCCGTCATTTTACTAGTATTGCAGTTACTGGTTCCCATGGTAAAACGAGTACAACTGGCTTATTGGCTCATGTGCTAAGTGGTATTGAACCAACGAGTTATTTAATTGGCGATGGTACGGGCCATGGACGCCCTGATGCAGAATTTTTCGCTTTTGAAGCGTGTGAATATCAACGTCATTTCTTAGCTTACAGTCCTGACTATGTGATTATGACTAACATTGACTTTGATCATCCAGACTATTTCAAAAGCATCGAGGATGTATTTTCGGCTTTCCAAACAATGGCTAAGCAAGTCAAAAAAGGGATTTTAGCATTTGGTGATGATCCTTATTTGCGAAAACTTACAGCAGATGTTCCTATTTATTATTATGGCACGAACCCAGAAGATGATATCCGAGCTGTCAATATTACGCGTACCACAACAGGTTCTGCTTTTGATGTGTATTTCCACGATGATTTTATCGGGCACTTTGATTTACCTGCCTTTGGAAAACACAATATCAATAACGCTTTAGGTGTTATCGCAATTGCTCATTTAGAAGGTTTTAACATGAAAGAAGTTGCTGAAGAAATGGAATCATTTTCTGGCGTCAAACGTCGTTTTAGCGAAAAGAAAGTTTCTGATATGGTTATTGTCGACGATTACGCGCATCATCCAGCAGAAATTAAAGCTACGATTGACGGCGCTCGTCAAAAATATCCAGACAAAGAAATTATTGCGGTTTTTCAACCTCATACTTTTTCTCGCACGATCGCTTTAATGGATGAGTTTGCTGAAGCACTTAATTTAGCGGATAACGTTTATCTCTGTGATATATTTGGTTCGGCCCGTGAACAAAACGGTGATGTGAAAATCGAAGACTTAGGTGCTAAAATTAGCAAGGGTGGCGAAGTTATTCAAGAAGATAACGTTTCTCCACTTTTAGATCATAAAGATGCTGTGATTATTTTCATGGGAGCTGGCGATGTGCAAAAATTTGAACGCAGCTATGAAAATCTGTTGAGTAATACAACACGCAGTGTGCTATAAGATATTTTGTCTAGTTTGTACTTAAAATAATAGAAATTTTTATAAGGAGGCTGCTTGGTTGGATATAGAAAAATTAAATAAGTTGGGCAAGACCATCGATGACATCGAAGAAGGTCAGACGATGTCTGTGACAGAGGCAATTGAAGATGATCAATTATTATTATATTTAGGTTTAACCAATGATGCCAACCCTTTGTATATCCAGCATGATTATGCGCAAAAGACAGCTTATAAACAACCGATTGTGCCTTCTGTATTATTAATTGGTATTGTTACGAGCACGATTTCAAAACATTTGCCTGGCCCAGGTTCACATATTGTGAATTTTTCCGTGAACTTTGTTGAACCAGTCTATCATTATGAAACTTTAACTTTTTTGTTTGAAGTTATTAAAGTGGATAAACATAAAGAAGTTGTGACTCTTTCAGTGGAAGCAGTCAATACAGAGGAAAAACGAGTATTAGATGCAGTGGTTATGGTTCAACCACCTCTTGTCAATAAAGAAGAAAGCGAGGAAAATGATGAATAACAATCCAGCAATTGAAGCAAAAGGCGTGAATCATTTTTATGCTAAGGTATATAGCATTTTTGCTTTAGGTCTGGGAATTAGTGCGATTTCAGCCTATCTGGCAATGACCGTCTTTTTTGAACAAACGATTTCTTTTATTGATAATTTTCCCTTAGGGTTAACGGGAATATGGCTAGCAGAGATCATTCTAGTAGTTTTACTAAGTGCTAAAGCTCAAAAGAACCCTTCACTAACGATCGCAGGTTTTATTGTCTATTCCTTATTAAATGGGTTAGTCTTATCGATCACTTTATCGATGTACACCCAAGCTTTAGTGGGTAAAGCTTTTGTAACAGCGACCGCTACTTTTTTGGCAATGGCCTTATATGGTGCGATGACTAAGCGTGATTTAAGCGGTATTGGTCGCGCAGCTATCGGGTTGTTAATCGGTGTGATTATTGCGACATTGGTTAATTTCTTTTTACAAAGCCCGGCAGTAGATTATTTCTTGTCTTATGTGACAGTAGCCATCTTTTTAGGCTTAACGGCTTATGATAATCAGCAAATTCGTCATTTATATTTTGCTACAGCTGGACAAAATAATACAGGTTTTGCTGCCTTTATGGCATTACAACTCTACCTAGACTTTATCAATTTATTCTTGTCCTTCTTACGTATTTTTTCAAGAAATTAATTTATAAGCATGAAAACAAAAAACGTTCCGAAGCCTTGGTGAATTTCCTAATGGCAATCGGAACGTTTTTTAATTTGAAATATTTGTACTAATAGATGAGAAAATCATAAATGATCGCTTTCGCGTGTATACTTTGTTAAAATGGGGGCAGAGAATCTGAGTGAGGAGACAATAAGATGGCAAAAAATAAATTATTATTAGTGGACGGCAATAGCGTAGCTTTTCGTGCGTTCTATGCACTTCATAGTTCGCTAGAAAATTTCAAAAATCCAAGTGGGCTTCATACAAACGCTATTTATGCGTTTAATTTAATGTTTGAAAATGTTATGGAAAAAGAACAGCCGACCCATGTCTTAGTGGCATTTGATGCAGGAAAAACAACATTTCGTAATGACATGTATGAAGAATATAAAGGAGGACGCGCTAAAACGCCTGGTGAGTTAAATGAACAACTTCCTTATATTCGGGAATTAATCCATGGTTTAGGCATCTCTTATTATGAATTAAAAAATTATGAAGCTGATGATATTATTGGAACTTTAGCTAATCAGGTCGATAAAGACAATTTTGAAGTAACTATCCTCACCGGCGATCGAGATTTAACTCAACTAGCGACAGAAGATGTGAAAGTCGCTATCACCAAAAAAGGCGTCAGTGATACCGAAGATTATACGCCAGACCATATTGCAGAAAAATATGATGGCTTAGAGCCTAAACAAATTATTGATATGAAAGGCTTGGCAGGCGATTCTTCGGATAATATCCCTGGTGTAACTAAGATTGGTGATAAAACTGCGATTAAATTATTGAACGAATATGGTTCGGTTGAAGGTGTTTACCAAAATATTGATCAAATGAAACAAAGCAAGATGAAAGAAAACCTTATTCAAGATAAAGATACGGCTTTGCTCTCCAAAAAGCTAGCAACCATTGATACCTCCGCACCGATTGACGTGTCTTTGGATTCGTTAAAATATGAAGGAAACGACTTAGAAAAGTTAGTTCCATTTTATAAAGAGATGAATTTCCGCTCCTTTTTAGAAAACCTTGATGTAGATGAAGAAAATAATGAAATGGATGACATCTTGTTTGAAACTGTTGATGAGCCAACCCAAGAAATGTTTTCCGATGATATGGCTTTATATGTCGAAATGTTAGGTGAAAACTATCATGTAGAAGACATTGTAGGCCTTGCTTGGGGAAATGATAAGAAAATTTATGTTTCAAATAGTGATAAAATATTTACAAGTGACGCTTTTAAAAATTGGCTATTGGACAAAGATAATGGAAAGAAAGTTTATAATGCTAAAAGTACACAAGTGGCACTGAATCGTTACATTGCATTACCTAAAGGTTTTTCCTTTGATGTCTTAGTGGCTGCTTATTTGCTGGGGACTACAGATAATACCGATGACCTTGCCGGCATATGTGCCCAGTATGATTATTATGATATTCAATCAGATGTAGCGGTTTATGGGAAAGGCGCCAAAAAAGGGTTACCAGAAGATGACGAAGTATTTTTTGCCCATTTAGCGCGAAAAGTCAAAGCTATTCAATGGCTTACGCCGCGATTGCAAAACGAACTTAAAGATAAAGAACAAATGGATTTATATGAAAACTTGGAAGCCCCTATTTCTTCGATTTTAGCTGAGATGGAAATGACCGGTATTACGGTAGATGCACAACGTTTAAATCAGATGAAAGATGAGTTTGCCCAAAGATTAAACGAAATTGAAGAAAAGATTTATGAGCAAGCAGGCGAACGGTTTAATATTAATTCACCTAAACAACTAGGTCATATTTTATTTGAAAAAATGGAACTACCAGTGATTAAAAAAACCAAAACAGGTTATTCGACAGCCGTCGACGTCTTAGAACAGTTAAAAGATAAAGCACCTATCGTTGAAGATATCTTACAATATCGACAAATCGCTAAGATTCAATCGACTTATGTTGAAGGTTTATTAAAAGTCATTCTACAAGATGGCAAGGTTCATACGCGTTATTTACAAACTTTGACTCAGACCGGGCGCTTAAGTTCAGTGGATCCGAACTTGCAAAATATTCCGATCCGTCTAGAAGAAGGACGAAAAATTCGGCAAGCCTTTGTACCTAGAAAAAAAGACTGGTTGATTTATTCTTCTGACTACTCCCAAATTGAGTTGCGGGTGCTTGCTCACGTTTCACAAGACGAGCACTTACAAGAAGCCTTTAATGAAAATCAAGATATTCACGCAAGTACGGCGATGCGAGTCTTTGATATCGAAAAGGAAGAAGATGTAACGCCTAATATACGCCGACAAGCCAAAGCAGTAAATTTCGGCATTGTTTATGGTATATCCGATTATGGTTTATCACAAAACCTAGGTATTTCACGCAAAGAAGCACAAAATTATATCGATACTTATTTTGAACGCTATCCGGGTGTAAAAAAATATATGAATGATTCCATTGCTCAAGCAAAAGAAAAAGGTTATGCCGAAACGCTTTATCATCGTCGTCGTTACCTTGAAAATATCAACTCTAGTAACTTTAATTTACGGTCGTTTGCAGAACGAACAGCGATTAACTCTCCTATCCAAGGTAGTGCAGCTGATATTTTGAAAATTGCGATGATCGAATTGAGTAAACGTTTGAAAGAAAAGCAATTAGAAGCGAACATGCTTTTACAAGTACATGACGAATTAGTCTTTGAAGTCCCGCAAAATGAATTAGAGACATTAGATAAGTTGGTAAAAGAAGTTATGGAAAAGGTGGTCAAACTAGATGTACCCCTTATTACAGAAAGCAGTTGGGGAAAAACTTGGTATGACGCAAAATAAAGAGGTGGACGTAGTTGCCAGAATTACCCGAAGTAGAAACAGTTAAAAATGGGCTTGTCCGCCTTGTCCAAAATAAAACTATTGCTGACGTTGATGTTAGGTGGTCTAAGATTGTTGAATCTCCCACAGTGGACGAATTTCGGAACAATTTAATTGGACAAGTTATTGAAGATGTAAAACGTAGAGGAAAGTTTTTACTTTTCAAGCTTACTGATTTTGATTTAATTTCGCATTTACGTATGGAAGGAAAATATGAATATTTTCTAGAAAACGAGATTTCAAAACCAGATAAGCATACCCATGTCATTTTTACATTTTCTGATGGCAGTCAACTACATTATAATGACGTACGGAAATTTGGCCGAATGATTTTAGTTGCCAAAAATCAAGGCGTTCTTTATAAGGGAATCAAACAACTAGGGCCAGAACCCACAAAAAAAGAGTTTTCTTTAACGACTTTTGCCAAAAAATTGCAGCGTTCTACTTCTCTAATAAAACCCTTGTTACTAAATCAAAAAGTAGTTGTTGGTTTAGGAAATATTTATACAGATGAAGTTTTATGGACAGCTAAAATCCATCCACAACAACCTGCTAGTACATTGAAGCAAGAGGAAGTAAGTCGTCTACATCAAGCTATTATCGACATTTTAGCTAAAGCGGTTAGTGCTGGAGGAACCACCGTACGTACCTATAAGAATGCACTGGGTGAAGCAGGTCATTTTCAGCTAGACTTAAAGGTGTATGGCAAAACAGATGAGCCTTGTCCTCGTTGCCAGACGCCGATTAGCAAAATAAAAGTAGCACAAAGGGGCACTCATCTTTGCCCCCATTGTCAGAAGATAAAGAGGAGGAAGTTGTCATGAGTTTTGTCCTCGGTATTACCGGCGGCATTGCAACGGGCAAAAGTACAGTCGTTGATATCTTTAAAAAATATGATTTTCCAGTCATTGACGCTGATATTATCGCAAGAGAAGTTGTCCAACCTCATAAACCCGCTTTGAAAAAGGTGGTAGCAACTTTTGGAACAGGTATCTTGCAATCAGATGGTTCCTTGAATCGACAGAAGTTGGGCCAGTTGATTTTTAATGATAGTCAAAAGAGACAAACACTAAATCAGCTCCTTGCGCCATTTTTACAAGAAGCTATTACAAAGCAAATAAAAGATGCTGCTCAAAGTTCACCTTTAGTCATCGCTGATATCCCTTTGCTTTTTGAAGCTGGTTATGATAAAGTTGTGGACCAAGTTGCGGTTGTTTATATTCCTGAAAGTTTACAAATTCAGCGCTTGATCAAAAGGGACCAGATAACAAAAAAAGAAGCACAACAAAAGATTACTAGTCAACTTGCGATTGAAGAGAAAAAACAACGTGCTCATGTTGTTTTTGATAACCAAGAAAGTTTGAATTCCACTTGCCAACAAGTAATGACTTGGCTAAAAGAAAAACAATTTCTATGAAAGCTTAAAACTCTAGTCAATTCTAGAGTTTTTTTGTCCTTAAACTATTAGAATAAGAAAGTTTCATGTTACAATAATAAATAAGAATTTTACAAAAATACTTGAATTTACAATGAAATCATCAGAAATGAGGTGAAAGCATGCATTGTCCAAAGTGTCATCACCATAACTCACGTGTTATTGATAGCCGTCAAACAGACGATGGTCGTGCGATTAGAAGAAGAAGAGAATGTGAAAATTGTGGCTACCGTTTTACTACATTTGAACGGATTGAGGAAGCTCCTCTTTTGGTTATCAAGAAAAACGGTGCTAGAGAAGAATTTAACCGAGAAAAAATATTGCGAGGGTTAATTCGTTCAGCTGAAAAACGACCCGTCGCAATGGAACAAATGGAACAAATTGTGGATCATGTTGAAAGCCGGATACGTGAAATGGGAGAAAATGAAATCTCTTCTAATTCCATTGGGGAATACGTCATGGAAGACTTAAAAGACGTGGATGAAATTGCTTATATCCGTTTTGCCAGTGTTTATCGTCAATTTAAAGATATGTCCGTATTTTTAAAAGAATTGGAAGATATCGTCGGCAAGGCTAACGATTCACAAGAATAAAAAAAGGAGGAATTCTTTTGTATAGTGCTTGGGATGAAGTCCAACCCAATCATATTTATCAAGTGACTAAAAGCTTTCCTCTAACAGAAGAAGGAAATAATGGGTTGGTATATCTTTATCAACCGATTATTGGACAAAAAGCTCTCGCTTTATATTATGGGTTTTTAGGAGATAAGGATGATCAATATGAAAATGAATTTGCTCATATTGATATGTTGGATGCTTTAAATATCGGCTTGCCCGATTTCTTAGCAGCTCGCAAACAATTAGAAGGTATGGGGTTACTCTCGGTATTTGCTAAAGAGGATCCAGAATTTGGGAAGATGTTTCTTTATCGGCTAGAAGAGCCCGTCCATCCACAAGATTTTTTTCAAGATGAAACTTATAGCTTTTTGTTATTAGACACAGTGGGTGAGCGTAAATTTCGGCAATTGGTTCGCCGCTTTCAGCCAGAAAAACCTGATCTATCGGATTATCAGGAGATCACGAATGGGTTTCGTGAAGTCTATGGTGCCTTAGATGAAAGCAGATTTATACGTAATGCGCCAAATCTTGAAAAAATCTCAGATGATTATCAAGTGCCAACTAACAATAAAATGCAATTAGATGAGCAACAAATCGATTGGGATTTTTTATATGAGCTGGCGCAACGAAAATTTATTGCGAAGGAAAACTTTGATGAAAATTTCAAACAACAACTAACTTTATATGCAAATTTGTTTGGTTTTGACGAAATGAAATTGGTTGATTTAATGACGGACGCTGTTTCTTTAGCTGATGGGATGATTGATCAAAAATATCTAGATAAAACCATTAGACAACAAGAAACGGTAAAAAAAGAGAAACCACAACCGGTACAAAAAGAGCAATCAGATGACCAAACGCGTCGTTTCAATACTTTACGGCAAACTGGGTTTACTGAAAATGATATTCAATTAGTCAAGACTTTCCAAAGTACTGCGCCTATGGACTTTTTACAAGCTATTAAAAATGAAAAACATAGTTATGTGGCAGATCAAGAAACTTGGTTGTTGAAAACATTGGTCGAACGTAGTCCTTTACCTAACAGTGTGATCAATGTGTTGATCCACTATGTATTAGTGGTTAAAAAAAATAGTTTCTTACAAGCGAATTTTGTTAACCAAATCGCAACGAATTGGTCGGAACTTGAAATGAATAGCCCTGAACAAGCGATTAAACATGTGCGGGATTTAGTAAAAGAAACGAAAAATAAACCATCGAAGAAATCACGATCTTCTAATAAGAAATCTCAGCCTGTTCGTAAAGAAACATTACCGGATTGGGTTGATAACCCGACAGAAGAAGTGGAAGATCCAGCAGTCCAAGAAGAAATCAATAAAAAGTTACAAGATTATCTGAAACGCAAAGAAGGTGAAAGCTAATGGAAGATGTGGGAAAGAACTTAAATAAATTAATGAACCAAAAAAATTACCGAACGCGTTTTTCCGAAATGATGGCTGAGGTATTAAAAGATCAGGACGTGCAAAATTTTTTAAACAAGCATAAGAGTGAACTTTCAGAAGATGATATTGAACGGAGTTATGCCAAACTATACGAATTCGTCCAGGAAAAACGGAAATTTGAGTTAAATGATCCAACTATGATCGCCCCAGGATATGAACCACAATTAACGTTGAATTATCATTCAGTAGATGTTACTTATATCCCAACCGAAGAACTAGTGGCTAAACAAGAACAAGACGAAATTCGCAATCGTATTCAAGCATTGAGTATGCCTAAGGATATTCAAGAAGCGCGTATGACCAATTATGAAGGGACAACTGGACGCGCCAAAGCCTTTATGGGTGCGATTGATTTTATTAATGCGTATAAAGATGATCCGAAAACTTTTCATAAAGGGCTTTATTTAGTGGGGAGTTTTGGCGTAGGAAAAACCTATTTACTAGGCGCGATTGCTAGAGACTTAGCCGAAGCTGGTTACAATTCAACATTGCTTCATTTTCCTTCATTTGCGGTGGATATGAAACAATCCATTAAAAAAGATGAAGTAGGTGAAAAACTAGACGCGGTCAAGAGCGCTTCTATTTTGATGTTAGATGATATTGGCGCAGATGCGATGAGCAGTTGGATTCGAGATGATATCTTTGGTGTTATTTTACAATATCGGATGCAAGAGCAATTGCCAACTTTTTTCAGTTCGAATTTTACGATGAGTGAATTAGAACAGCACTTATCAGTGACTCAACGCGGGGAAGAAGAACCGCTAAAGGCTAAACGTTTGCTGGAGCGTATCCGTTATCTAACACAAGAAATCGAAATGACCGGAAAGAATCGACGAAACATTTAGAATAAGAATGCTGCCAGACATAAAGAAGAAAAATTTATTTTTGGCAGTAATTTCAATTTGTAAGAAGGGAAAGAAGACATTGAACGCCCGAACCTTATCTAAACGATTAGCCCAAGTCGCTGCCTTTATTCCAGAAGAAGCTCGTTTAGCAGATATCGGTTCTGATCATGCTTATCTGCCTATATATTTGGCAGCTGAAGGGATAATAAATTATGCTGTTGCTGGAGAGGTGGCCCAAGGGCCGTTAGAAGCTGCTACAGAACAAATTAAGAAACATGGCTTCTCTGAAAAAATCATGCCACGCTTAGCTGATGGTCTAGCAGCAATCCAAGTTCAAGACCAAATTGATACGATTACAATTGCGGGTATGGGAGGTTTACTAATAAGCGCTATTTTAGCAAATGGTCAAGCGGGTGGCTTTTTGTCTAAGCAAGAGCGACTTATTTTACAACCTAATAATCATGTGCTGGACGTGCGGCTTTGGTTAGCAACAAACCATTATCAAATTTATGATGAACAAATTATCCAGGACCACGGAAAATTCTACGAAGTCATGGCCGCTTGTTATCAAAAGGGTTGCAGTTACACGATGAAAGAATTATATTTTGGTCCTATTTTGATGCAAAAAAAATCACTCATTTTTCAAGAGAAGTGGCAAAAAGAGTTACAAACAAAACAAAAAATTTTATCACGTTTGAAAAACGCCCATGAGTCTCCCGAAGCTAAAGTAGCAGAGTTAAATAAACAAGTGGCGTGGATCAAGGAGGTACTGACATGAGTCTTCATGCAAAAGAATTTATTGCAAAATTTGAAACATTTTGCCCCCTTTGGTTGGCCGAAGAAGGCGATCCTTGTGGTCTACATATTGGAACATTAGATAAAAAAATTCAACGAGTGATGATGACTTTAGATGTGCGACCAGAAGTAGTGGAAGAAGCCATCGCAAAAGATATCGATCTCATTATCGCTAAGCACCCCCCGATCTTTCGTTCCATTGACTGTTTAGTGTCAGATGACCCGCAAACGAAGATGTATGTCGATTTATTAAAAAACGACATTGCAGTGTATGCTGCTCATACGAATATGGACATCATCTGGGACGGGTTAAACGATTGGTTTTGCGAAATGTTAGGAATAAATGTGACTAACTATTTAACGGAAACACATGAGGTTGAGTTTAAAAAATTAGCGGTGTATGTGCCCACAGAGTACAGCCAAAAGATGCGTCAAGCTTTAGGTAAGGCAGGTGCTGGAACACAAGGGGACTATCGCAATACTAGTTATTCGCTGACAGGAATAGGTCGTTTTACTCCTAATGAAAAAGCTCATCCAACCATTGGTTCTAGTAACCAAGAAGAACAAGTTCAAGAAACGCGGATTGAAGTGATTTTTCCGGAAACAAAACAAGAAAAAGTCTTACAGGCGATGTTTAGTGTTCACCCCTATGAAGAGCCTGCTTACGATCTGTTGCCGTTAGATAACCCCCCTCAGTCATTTGGACTTGGCCGAGTGGGACACTTAGATTCTCCGGTTGAAATAGAAGATTTTGTACAAAAAGTCAAAACGACTTTCCAACTTGATGGATTGCGCTTGGTTCAACCAAACAAAGCCAAAAAAATGATACAAACAGTAGCAATCTGTGGCGGTTCTGGCGGGAAATTTTACCCAGACGCCTTAAAAAAAGAAGCAGACGTCTATATTACCGGAGATGTTTCTTATCATACAGCTCATGATATGCAAGCTAGCGGTTTGACGGTGATCGACCCTGGACATCATATTGAAGTCGTTTGTGTGAACAAATTTATAGAAAAAATGGAAGAATGGAAAAAAGAGGAAGGTTGGTCCATTGGTTTCTTTGCTTCCACCGTAAATACGAATCCATTCCAATTTAGATAGAGGAGAGAGCCTATGTACGAAAATTTATTACCACGCTTTTTGCGTTATGTCAAAACTGAAACACGATCAAATCCTGAAAGCGACTCAATACCATCAACCGAAACACAGCTTGCTTTTGCCAATTCGTTAAAACAAGAACTGGAAAAATTAGGGTTAGCGGATGTGCACTATAATGCTACTAATGGCTATGTTATTGCGACTTTGCCTAGTAATACCGCCAAACAAGTTCCTAGTATCGGTTTTATTTCACATATGGATACGGCTGATTTCAATGCAGAAAATGTAGAGCCACAAATTATTGAAAATTACGATGGAATTTCTGAAATCCTCTTAGATGAAAATGGCGAATATACTTTAAACCCGAATGAATTTCCTAATTTGAAAAATTATCAAGGACAGACGCTGATTACAACCGATGGATCGACCCTTTTAGGAGCTGATGATAAAGCAGGAATTGCGGAAATTATGACCGCTATGGAAATTTTGGTAAATAATGCTGATATTTCACATGGTGAGGTTAAAGTAGCTTTTGGCCCAGACGAAGAAATTGGTATTGGTGCAGATAAATTCGATGTAGAAGATTTTAATGTTGACTTTGCTTATACCATGGATGGCGGCCCTCTTGGGGAGTTAGAATACGAAACTTTTAACGCAGCTCAAGCCGAAATCAATATCAAAGGTAAAAATGTGCACCCTGGTACAGCTAAAGATACGATGATTAACGCTTTACAAGTAGCCATTGATTTTCAAAATCAATTACCACAAGAAGAAGTACCAGAAAAAACAGAAGGAACACAAGGATTCTTTCATTTAATGGGTCTAAGTGGTAATCCTGAAGAAGCACAAATGAGCTATATTATTCGCGATCATGATCAGCAAGAATTTGAAAAGCGGAAAGCAAAAATTTCCGAAGTACAGAAAATATTAAATGGACAGTTTGATCAACAGCGCGTACTTGTTCATATGTACGATCAATATTACAATATGAAAGAAATTATTGAAAAAGATATGAGCAGCGTGGAGTTGGCTAAAAACGCTATGCTCGATCTGGCAATTGACCCAATTATCGAACCTGTCCGTGGGGGTACGGATGGCTCCAAAATTTCTTATATGGGAATTCCAACGCCTAACATTTTCGCGGGTGCAGAAAATATGCACGGGCGCTTTGAATATGTTTCCCTACAAACAATGGAAAAAGCAGCCGCATTAATCGTAAAAATTGCTGAATTAAACGCAAAATAAACATAAAAGAGGGAGCAAAATACTGTCTTCCTCTTCTTGTTTTTTTTATCAATTTTGCTGGTTTTGTCCGATAAAGTAAGGAGAAATTGATGAAAAAAAATCCAAAGTGGAAAATCTTGCTAAATCTTGTCTTGCTCCTTGCTATTTTGGGGGTTATGTTTTATTTTATCCAAAATTCGATGGGCGCGATTTTTGTAGAATTAAAAGAAACAAAGCTTATTGTTTTGATTGGTGTTCTTAGCTTAGGCTTGTTGCATCAGTTTTTTGAGGGCTGTGGCATCAAGGAAACTGTGCGTGGGTTCTCTAATAGTTTTACAACTTTTGATGGAATGATGACTTCATTTTATACCGCTTTTTATCGCGTAATTACTTTTGGCGCCGGTACTATTCTAGCAGAAATTGGTTTTTACAAGAAAAAAGGAATTAAAATAAGTCAGGGAATTGGTGCTTCAACATTGCATACGGTAATCTACAAGTTAGCTATTGTTACTTATGCGGTACTGAATTTGTTTTTTTATTTTACTTCAATGTTAGAACAACGGCCACAAATGATCGTTTTAATATTAATAGGGATCGCTTTAACTTCTTTACTTATCGTTACTTTGGTTGTGTTGTCGTTAAGCTTGCAAGTGCAAGTAGCTGTGTTATTGATTTGTAATCGTTTTGTTCATAATAAAAAATTACGTGGTTATGTTGACCGGATGAACTTACAAATTAATGCTTTGCATCACGCGATGCAATCAGTACTGAGCGATAAAACTTCTATGCTAAAAATTTATCTCTTTAACTTATTAAAAGTAGGTTCTTGGTATGTTATCCCGTTTGTTTGTTTACAAGAAGAAGCTGGCGGTTTCAACTTTTTCTTAGCTTTTGCACTTACCAGTTTCACTTTAGTCCTATCTGGTGTTATTCCATCCCCCGCCGGGATCGGGTCTTTTGATTTTGTGTATTTATTTATGTTCCAACCGGTAACAGGGACGGTTGATGCTGTATCTTCCTTACTTTTGTATCGCTTTGCTAGTTATGTGTTGCCCTTTTTATTAGGGTTTATAGTGTTTCTTAGAGAACGTAGAAAAGCAATTACCGACAATATTGAAGAAATCTCACAGCCTTAATTCTAGGGTCGCACAAAGCAATTTTACTCATTTGTTTTGTGCGGCTTTTTCTATAAGAAAAAATTCAAATTTTTAGGCGTTAATCTTTGACCAATTTTGACCAACGAGGTATACTAATAAGTGGAAATACAAAACTCAATGTTAACTGATTGGGGGAGAACAAATGAATATTGAAAAAATGACAACAACTTTACAAAGCACGATTGCCCAAGCTCAGCAAATTGCTGTAACAAGAAAACAGCAAGAAATGGATATTTCCCATGTATGGAAAATATTTTTACAACCAAATCAATTTGCTAGGAATTTTTATAAAGACTTAGGAATTGATCTTAATGCATTTGAACATGAAGTGGATCAAGCAATTGATGCCTTACCAAGTGTGGAAGGCGGCAACGTGCAATATGGACAAAATATGAGCCAAAATTTATACCATCTATTAAATGAAGCCGGCAAATTGGCGGAAGAATTTAATGATGAGTTTTTATCGACAGAAATTGTTTTACTAGCATTAATGAAGTTAAAAAACCATCGATTGACCAAATTTTTGAAAAATCAAGGGATTAACGAAAAGAAAGTGCGTGAAGCAATTGAAAATATGCGTCAAGGAGATCATGTGACCTCACAAAATCAAGAAGAACAATATGAAGCACTAGAAAAATATGGCACAGACCTAGTCCAAGAAGTAAAAAATGGGGAAATGGATCCCATTATTGGTCGGGATGAAGAAATTCGCGATGTGATCCGGATTTTATCCCGGAAAACGAAAAACAATCCAGTACTAATTGGCGAAGCTGGTGTAGGGAAGACGGCTATCGTGGAAGGACTGGCTCAACGTATTGTAAAAAAAGACGTGCCCGAAAATTTAAAAGATAAAACGGTCTTTTCACTAGACATGGGCGCTTTAATTGCGGGCGCTAAATACCGTGGCGAATTTGAAGAACGGTTAAAAGCAGTACTAAAAGAAGTGAAAAAAGCTGACGGACGTATTATCCTATTTATCGATGAAATTCATAATATTGTGGGTGCTGGTAAAACAGAAGGTAGTATGGATGCCGGCAACTTGTTAAAACCGATGCTCGCTCGTGGGGAATTGCATACCATTGGAGCTACGACCCTAGATGAATATCGAGAAAACATTGAAACTGATAAAGCTCTAGAACGCCGGTTCCAAAGGGTAACCGTCCAAGAACCAACGGTAGAAGATACGATTTCTATTTTGCGCGGGTTAAAAGAACGCTTTGAAATCCACCATGGTGTAAATATCCACGATAATGCTTTGGTAACTGCAGCTACTTTATCTGACCGTTATATTACCGATCGTTATTTGCCAGATAAGGCTATCGATTTGATCGATGAAGCTTGTGCTAATATTCGAGTTGAAATGAACTCTATGCCAACTGAATTGGATCAAGTAACGAGACGTTTAATGCAGTTAGAAATTGAAGAAGCAGCTTTGAAAAAAGAAACCGATGATGCTTCTAAGAAAAGGCTAGAATCATTACAAGAAGAGCTTGCTGAGTTGCGTGAAGAAGTTAATTCGATGAAACTGCAATGGGAAACAGAAAAAGAAGAAGTGAATGCTGTTTCGAATAAGCGAGCAGAAATTGATAAAGCCAAGCATGAATTAGAAGATGCGGAAAATAATTATGATTTAGAACGAGCAGCTGTCCTAAGACACGGAACTGTACCGCAATTGGAAAAAGAACTAAAAGAATTAGAAGAAAAAGATGACCAAACGGTACTAAAAATGGTGCAAGAATCAGTTACTGCTAATGAAATTGCAGTCGTTGTAGGACGATTGACCGGGATACCTGTAACGAAATTAGTTGAAGGCGAGCGAGAAAAATTGCTTCATTTAAATGACACTCTGCATGAACGCGTTATTGGTCAAGATGAAGCTGTCAATGCGGTAAGTGATGCGGTTATTCGTTCACGTGCTGGGTTACAAAATCCTGATCGACCGTTAGGATCATTCTTATTTTTAGGTCCCACTGGTGTAGGGAAAACTGAACTAGCCAAAGCCTTAGCAGAAAATCTTTTTGATTCAGAAGATCATATGGTACGTCTCGATATGAGTGAGTACATGGAAAAACATACAGTGTCACGTTTGGTTGGTTCTCCTCCTGGATACGTAGGTTATGAAGAAGGCGGACAACTCACCGAAGCTGTGCGGCGGAATCCCTATACAATTATTTTATTAGATGAAATTGAAAAAGCTCATCCTGACGTTTTTAATATCTTATTACAAGTATTAGACGATGGTCGTTTGACCGATTCTAAAGGACGCGTAGTCAACTTCAAAAATACTGTTTTAATTATGACTAGTAACATCGGCTCACAAGTATTACTTGATGGTGTCTCTGATGAAGGCGAAATCTCAACCACGGCCAAAGAACAAGTAATGAACATGCTAAAAGCAGAGTTCAAACCAGAATTTTTGAACCGTGTAGATGATACAATTTTATTTACACCATTAAATGTGGAAGACATGGAAGGTATTGTCGAAAAAATAATTAATGAATTATCACAACGCTTAGCGCAACAAGAAATTTTTTTGGAAATATCGGATGAAGCTAAAGGTTGGATTGCCCAAAATGCTTACGAACCTGCTTATGGTGCTAGACCATTGCGTCGTTTTATCACACGAGAAGTGGAAACACCATTAGCTAAAGAAATTGTTTCCGGACGTGTTATGCCCAAAACAAAAGTGATCATTGAATTGCTCGACAATCACTTAGTCTTTCAAAATGAAACTGTAGAAGAACAAGCATTAGGCTAATATTAAATTTAAAAACTGTCTACCGAAAAAAATCGGTAGGCAGTTTTTTGGTTAAAAATATTCTTTACGACGATATAATCTTGCAGTATAAATTTTATGGTTCATTTCCTTCAAATTCATCCAACCAATTCATCGTAATGATTTTTAAAATTGCCGCAATTGGTACAGCCAAAAACATTCCTAAAACACCAAAATAAGCTCCGCCTACGGTAATGGATATGATAATAATAATGGGGTTTAGATCTAAAGCCCCACCCATAATCCTTGGTCCAATAATATTTCCATCAATTTGTTGTAAGATAAGTAATGAAATCAATACAGTTAACGCTAACTGGAAGTCAGCACTAAAGAAAGTAATGATTGTCGTTACGATCGAAGCAAAAATTGAACCAAAATAAGGAATCATGTTACAAACACCCGTTAGAATGCCTAGTGTTACAGCAAAGGGGACATCCAAAGCGTAGAGAATAACAGAGGCAAGAATTCCTATAACACAAGCGTCTAAAAACCGAGAACTGATAAACTTATAAAAGATCCTATGTGTCGTAGATAACCATTTTTTACTACTTAGATAAATTTTTTCCGATAAAGTTTTCTGGCCTAATTTATCAATAAAAGATAGAATTCCATCTTTAAAGACTAAAGCATAAATGGAAATAATTAGTGTCAAAAAGCTATTAAGTACAAAAGAAGAAAGGCTTTTAGTAATTACACCTAATGAAGTAAGAGCTTGGGTCCATTGTTGTAATAAATTTTCTGGAGAAAAATCCGCTGTCAAGTTTTGTAAAAATTCTTCTAGGTTTAAAGATTCAAATACTCCTTCATACTCTAACCTTGTAATTAAATCTATCAAATAATTATAAAATTGGGGTAATAAACCAAGTAAGTCAACTAAGTTATCGATAATTAAAGGAACGACATAGTTTAATATCAAGAAGAATAGATAAAAGATGATTAAGTATAAAATCAGAACACTAATTCCGCGGCTATGCTTTGTTATAACAGAAATCTGAGTTTTTTGAAAGAGATTTTCCAAACGTTTCTGTGCTCCATTTAAAAGATAAGCAAAAATGAAACCAATAATAAAAGGAGATAAAACATTTAATAAGTTAGCTAAATTATCGGTTATAACTTGATAATTTGTAATTAATTTAAACCCTATAATTATTGCCATTATGAATAAAAAACGTATAAACCAATAATTCCAGTCAATTTTTATTTTTTGCAATCCATGCACCTCGCTTCACACTCGTACAATTTTTGACATCTCCTAATATCATAAACGAAAGTATAAAAAAAGAAAACAATGAAGCAAAAATAATTACTTATTATTTTAGTTGAGAAACTGAAATTACACTTTTAGAACGTAAGTTTGCTGTATTTTTGTCCTGAAATAAAAAATAGGAAAACTATGGTTGTATTCTTTAAAGAGCGACTTTAATCAATTTCAGACCATTTGTGATCTTGGTGAAACTCTACATGTTTAATCGTATCATAAGCGATAAAGTTTTTATCGATAAAAAGACCATCTCCATTATGACCCTTTATTTTTCCGACGATATCAGGTAAATAACTGTCATCTACAAGCTCGTTTATTTGCACAGCAATGGTTTTATTTTTAAGCAATGCTTCTTCCAGTACTTCTGCGATTTCTTGGCTGTCCATGTCCTCTTTTCCTTCGATTACGGTATGTTCTTCTAAAGAATGAGAATCGATTTGAGCGGTATGTTCGGATAAATAAAATCCCATCCATTTTAATCTTTTACGGTCGACATAGTCATGTAGTGTACTCATTTTTTCGTCTCCTCAAATGTTTAATTATATTCCATGATAAGAACAAACGTTCGATAAGTAAAGCGAACATTTGTTTAAATTTGAGTTTTAGCAAGCATGAATCCAGTAAAAAAAGATGTGAGAAAGCGAAAGTTTCGCATTCCCACATCTTTTTTAGTCTTCGTCATCCATCTTAAGTACTGCCAGGAAGGCTTCCTGTGGTACTTCGATGGAACCGACTTGTTTCATTCGTTTTTTTCCTTCTTTTTGTTTTTCTAATAACTTTCTTTTACGAGAGACATCGCCGCCATAACATTTAGCAAGGACATTTTTACGTAAAGCTTTAATATCAGAGCGAGCTACGATTTTTTGCCCAACAGTAGCTTGTACGGGGACTTCATATTGTTGGCGCGGAATGATATTTTTTAATTTCTCAACAATAGCTTTGCCGCGCTCATAAGCAAATTCGCGGTGGACGATAAAACTTAGCGCATCAACTTTGTCACCATTTAATAAGATGTCCATTTTTACCAAATTACTTGTACGGTAACCTGTCATTTCATAATCTAATGACGCGTAACCCTTAGTGTTTGATTTCAACTTATCAAAGAAATCAAAGACAATTTCGGAAAGAGGGATGTTATAAATGATGTTTACGCGATAATCATCTAAATAATCCATCGTGACAAAATCGCCGCGTTTTCTTTGACATAACTCCATTACCGGACCGACAAAATCATTAGGTACCATAATTTCTGCTTTGACAAAAGGTTCTTCAACACTTTCGACTTCAGAAGTTTCCGGAAAATCAGCTGGATTGTCGACATCCGCTTCTGTACCATCTGTTTTTGTCACATGATAAACCACAGATGGGGCAGTAGTAATTAATTCTAGGTTGGCTTCTCTTTCTAGGCGTTCTTGTACAACGTCCATATGAAGCATTCCCAAAAATCCACAACGAAAACCAAAGCCTAAAGCTTGAGAAGCTTCCGTTTCAAATTGTAAGGCAGCATCATTTAATTGCAATCTTTCTAATGCTTCACGTAGATCATTATAGCGAGAAGCATCTACGGGATACATCCCACAAAAGACCATCGGATTTTTTTGTTTATAACCAGGCAATGCCTCACTAGCTGAGTTATCCGCTAGCGTGATCGTGTCACCGACACGCGTGTCTTGGATACTTTTGATCGAAGCTGTTAGGTAACCAACATCACCTACCATTAAATAGTCACGTGGAATAGCTTTAGGTGAAAAAATACCGATTTCGCTTACTTCAAATATTTTACCGGTGTTCATTAACTGGATTTTATCGCCAGGACGAACAACACCATCGACAATTCGTATACTTAAAACAACTCCGCGATAAACATCATAAACGGAATCAAAAATCAACGCCTTTAAAGGGTTATTAATATCGCCCGTTGGGGCAGGGACCGTTTCTACCACTTGTTCTAAAATTTCTTCAATGCCTAAACCAGATTTTGCGCTAGCTAAGACTGCTTGACTAGCATCAATACCGATAACATCTTCAATCTCTTGGCGAACACGTTCGGGATCAGCTGCGGGTAGATCAACTTTATTAATAACTGGTAAAATCTCCAAATCGTTATCAACCGCTAAATAAACGTTGGCTAAGGTTTGCGCTTCGATGCCTTGAGCTGCATCGACAACTAAAATGGCACCTTCACAAGCTGCCAGACTACGCGAAACTTCATAAGAAAAATCGACGTGTCCAGGAGTATCAATTAAATGGAAGATATAAGTTTGCCCATCTTTGGCTTTATAATTGAGTTCAACTGTATTTAATTTGATGGTGATCCCGCGTTCTCTTTCCAAATCCATCGAATCCAGTAATTGGTTTTGCATTTCTCTTGAAGTTACTGTATGTGTCTGTTCTAGAATTCGATCGGCTAAAGTGGATTTCCCGTGATCGATATGAGCGATGATCGAAAAATTACGAATCATTTTTTGTCGCTGTTGCATTTCTTCTAAATTACTCATGGAATCATTCCTCATTTCTTTTCCTTCAGCTTATTAATTATACCAATCTAGCTAAGAGAATAAAAGTAATTTGTAAGATTCGCTTAAAGGAACGAGTAAAATTTTACTAGTATTTGCTAAATGGATTTGATAAAGTGGATATTGGTTAATAGATAACTTTATTAATTTATGGGAGGAAGACAATATGAAAGTTTATTTTGCTGCTCCAATGTTTGCTAAGAGTGATTTGGTTTATAATTCTTATTTAGTGGAAAAAATCCGACAAAAATATCCCGAGCTTGTCATTTATATGCCGCAAGAAAATGGTGAGATCAATGATAAAACGGCTTATGCAGATAGTAAGATGATTGCTTTAGCGGACACAGAAAAAGTAGAAGAAAGCCAGCTAATGATCGCCTTATTAGATGGAAGTACCATTGATAATGGCGTAGCTTCAGAAATTGGCGTGGCCTATGCCAATCATATTCCTGTGCTCGGTTTATATACAGATTCACGCCAGCAAGGAGCCGATAATCAACAAAAATTAGACGCCCTTTCAACAGTAGCTGAAAATCAATTCCATTATTTGAATTTATATACAGCTGGTTTAATTAAGTTAAATGGTCAAATCTATACTACAGAAGAGGAACTTTTTACTGGAATAAATGAATTTCTAACTCATGAGAAAAGCTTGAATGAATAACTAGCTAACAAAACAGTGGTTGGATCTGCTCTTTTTGGTTAGTTAAAGGAGACTACCATGAAACAAAATCGTTCTTATTTTTCCACTTATGAATTAGCTTATCTGGCAATGACCGTTGCTACTTGTACAGTTGGCCGACTTTTATTCCAATTTTTGCCTAATATTCAACCGATGACCGCGATTTTTTTAATTATCACCTTGCAACTGGGCGTTATTCGGGGGCTTATCATTAATATTTTATCAGTCTTAATTACCAATATGTATTTGGGTATGGGCGTCTGGACGATTTCTCAAATTATTTCTTTTGGAATCATTATCTGTTTAATGGGTTTTCTTTGCCGTCTAACAACCTTTAGGAACAATCGATTATTGCAAGCAGCTTTCAGCGTTTTTGCAGGCTTTTTATATGGATTTGTCATTGCTTTTATTGACGTAAAAGTTTACGGCATGCCGCAGTTCTGGCCTTATTATATTTCGGGTCTTTCCTTTGATCTATTACATGCTATAGGAAATGGCGGTTTTTATCTCATTTTAAGTCCTATTTTCCAGCGATTATTTATAAAAACAGTCAAAAAGAAGGCTTAATATTCAAGCCTTCTTTTTATTTGTTTCTAGCATTGTGAGTGTTTCTGTTAGTTCTGTTAAAACTTCTTCATCTGTTTCTGTCTCCTGCAATTCATAAAGCAGGTCAATGGCTTGTTCAGGATGTTTTTTAGTTAATTCGCCAATTGACCAAACTGCAGTGCCACGAATCACTGGGCGAGGGTCTTCAAGGCACTTACAAATCTTTACTAGACTTTCGCGTCCGCCCAGGTTTGCTAAAGCAATGAGGGCATTTCGTTGTAAAGGTTTTTTACCTCGCCAGAAACCTGCTAAATGACCAAATTGTTTTTTAAATTCTTTATTAGACATGGATAGCATGGGTGCTAACTTAGGGCGTACTTCATCAATCGATGGTTCCATTTCTTCATGAAAGTGGAAATCCTTGCCTTGGTTATAGGGACAAACTAATTGGCAAATATCACACCCATAAATCACATTATGGATTTGCTTCCGATATTTTTTAGGCATCATTCCTTTGGTCTGTGTTTGATAGGAGAGGCACTTTTGCGCATCCATCTTCCCATCGCCTAATAACGCGCCTGTAGGACAATGTGTTATGCAGCGCGTGCAATCACCACAGCCAAAAGGTTTGGGCTCATCAGGTTCAAATTGAATATTGGTGATAATTTCACCTAAATAAACAAATGAACCATACTCTTCTGTAATTAATAAACCATTTCTCCCAATAAAACCTAAGCCCGCTCGTTGGGCTACTGCTACATCTACTAGTTCACCGGTATCAACTTGTGGAGCAAAACGCCAGTTTTCGGTTTCCTTTTCATCCTCAGCTATTTCTTCAATAAAATGAATTAGTTTCGTTAAACGATCTTTTAAAATATCATGATAATCAATCCCCCAAGAAGCCCGCGCGAATTGTCCACGTTTTTCATCTCTGGGAACTTTCTCATTAATTTTTGTAGGGTAAGCTAAAGCAATTGCGATAATACTTTGTGGATTTTCAAAGGTTAGCTCAGGATAAAGTCGTTCATCAATATTAGGATGTTCAAAACCTGAAGTATGTCCGGCAGCTTTTTGTGCAACCAATGATTCTTTCAGTTCAGCAAATGGTTCAGCTGTTGTAAAACCGATCTTATCGATACCTAGACGTTTACTCTCAGCGATGATTTTTTCTTTCAAATTTGACAATCCCATCACTCCAACTTCTATTCTTTTTCTACTATATCATACCTTAAAAAATAAGAATACATATGTTTAACTTAATAGCTTTATGGTATATTAAAAAGAAACAAAAGATAGAGGAGACACAGAGAATGGCCTTATTCTATAAAAGTACCAGAGACCCTAAAAATGTCGTTTCAGCTTCACAAGCTATTTTACAAGGATTGGCGGTGGATGGCGGTTTATATGTTCCTACAGAAATTCCCAAGCCAGTTTTAGATTTTGCTGAACTAGCAGAGCAAAGCTACCAAGAAATTGCTGCTCAAATCATGCAGTTATTTTTACCTGATTTTACCCAAGATGAATTACGTGATTGTATTAATCAAGCCTATGATCAAAAATTTGATGACCCAAAAATTACGCCTTTAGTTAAAGCTGACGGTCAATATTATCTAGAGCTATTTCATGGTCCAACTTTAGCATTTAAAGATTTAGCTTTATCGATTTTACCGCACTTAATGAAAAAAGCGGCACAAAAAAATAATCTGGATAAAGAGATTGTCATTTTGACAGCGACCTCTGGAGACACTGGGAAATCCGCTATGGCAGGTTTTGCAGATGTAGAAAATACTAAAATTGTCGTTTTTTATCCTGAAAATGGTGTCAGTCCTATCCAAGAAAGGCAAATGGTTACTCAAAAAGGAGCAAATACATTTGTGGCTGCAATTGAAGGAAACTTTGACGATGCACAAACGAAAGTGAAACAACTTTTTAATGATGAAAACTTGCGTAGTAAAATGGCGCAAAATAATAAAGCATTCTCTTCTGCTAATTCCATTAACATTGGACGCTTAGTCCCACAAATCGTTTATTATGTCTATGCCTATACCCGGTTGATAAAAACAGGGAGAATCAAGAGTGGGGAAGAGATCAATGTTTCTGTTCCGACTGGCAACTTTGGTGATATTCTAGCCGGGTTTTATGCTAAAAAAATGGGACTTCCAATCCGACGTTTGGTTTGTGCATCCAATCAAAATAATGTGTTAACCGACTTTTTCCAAACAGGAAATTATGACCGCAATCGGCCTTTTTATATCACTTCTTCTCCATCGATGGACATCTTAGTTTCCAGTAACTTAGAACGTTTGCTATTTTATTTAGCCAAAGAAGACACTGCTCAAACCAAGCAACTGATGGATGATTTGAATGAAAAAGGAACTTATACGATTACACCGGAAATGAAAGAGGGACTGTCTGACTTTTTTGCTGATTTTGCTTCTGAGGAAGAAACGGCGGAAACTATTCGTAAGATGTATGAAGATGGCGCTTATGTCATCGATCCACATACAGCAGTGGCTAGTTGCGTGGCTGAAAAATATCCCAATGATGAAAAAATACCGACTGTTGTTCTTTCGACCGCTAGTCCTTATAAATTTCCGCAAGCAGTGTTACAAGCCATTAATAAAGAAAACATTGCTGCTGAAGGCTTTGCAGCGATTGACAAATTGCACCAAATCGCCAAGGTATCTATTCCTGCAAGTATTCAAGAATTAGAAAAAGCAAAAATTCGGCACCATGATAGAATTTCTGCAGATCAAATGACGGATTTTGTAGAAAAGGCATTGGACTTAAAATAAGAGGTGGTTAGACATGGGACAATGGCTGCAAAATGTAAGAATTGAAACAGAATATACAAAAGAAGGTCCACTTATTTCAGGAACCCAAACACAAGCGATCGACCTATTTATTGAAGGAGATAAGATAAGTAAAGTCCAAACACATCAAGAGACAAATGATCACTACGAAAAAATTGATGGGCAAGGTTATTTGATTTTACCAGGTATCCAAGAAAAACATTGTCATTTTGATAAAACGAAATTAGGGGTTCCATGGGAGCCTGTAACACCTGCTAATTCAATTGTTGAACGTTTTACTAATGAAATACCTCAATTGAATGCTTTAGATATTCCTCTTTCTGAACGGATGAAAAATTTAATCGAAAAAGAAAGACAGCATGGGGTTAGTTTTTTTCGCTCGCATATTGATGTGCACCCTAAAGTAGGGCAAAAATTTCTGCAGCAAACAATCGAAACTTTGCAAGATTACCAAGAAAAATTTGCTTATCAATTAGTAGCGTTTCCTCAACATGGCATGTTATTATCGGATGCTTATCAAGAGGTGAAAACTGCTCTAGCAAATGGTGCGGATCTTATCGGTGGTGTCGATCCAACAGTACTTGATGGCAATACCGAGAAATCTTTGTATCTGACATTTGATTTGGCTACGCAATTTGATGCACCTATTGATATTCATGTACATGAACGTGGAAAAGAGGGCAAAAAAACATTTTATGAGTTGTTAAAATTAACCAAAGAAAGCCATTGGCAAAACAAAGTCACCATTAGTCATGCTTTTGGATTAAATGATTTTACAGGAGAAGAGCGAAGGGAATTTTTCCAACAATTAGCCAACGAACAGATTTCCATTATTTCCAGTGTACCGTTAAATGGTGAAATTCCTCCTTTAGAAGAATTACGTCAATTTGGAATCAATGTTTCATTAGGCTGTGATAATGTTTATGATTCATGGTCCCCGTTTGGAAGTGGGAATGTGTTGGAAAAATTGAACCGCTATGCTGAAATTTTTGGTATAACCACTCAAGATGGATTGACTGATTCTTTAGAACTTGTCACAGGTAAAAAAATAATTGGAGAAAAACAATGGTTACAAGAAGGCGATGAAGCAACTTTTATCCTTGCTGATAGTTCATGTAGCGCTGAATTCGTAGCTCGCCAGTCAAAAGTTTGTGCCACTTATTATAAAGGAAATAAAGTTTTTTATTCTTGAAATGTTTCAAATAAAAAAATCGATTGCCTTAAAAAAAGACAACCGATTTTTTTATTTCTTATTTTTTAAAAGGGTCAATATAGTTAATGGAATGACTAAGACAATATATCCGATTACCGCGATCATAACTATAGCTAACCAGGTATTGGTAATTGAAAATAGTTTCGTAACTAAAACGGCCACTACAATTGAAATAAAGTAACAAATAAATAATTGAACAAAACGCTTGACTGACAACATCGATTCCTCCAAAATAAATTATTTACTATTTGCTAGATAGAGGGAACGTAAATCCCTTTGCATGGAAGAAGTAATTCCCAACTCTTCAGTTAAGTAATTTTCAATACCACCAAATTCTTCATTCACTGATTGGTAAAAAGTATCTAAATAAGACGGATCCACTGTTAATGCGATCTTTAGAGCATCAATAGTTTTACTGTCAGTACCATTTTTAATTGCTTGAGCAATCACTTCATCATTTTCTTGAACGCGCATCGCATTGGTTTTTAAATAATCTTTATAGATCGTTTCTTTCGGCACTTGTAAAATTTCTAGTAATAAAGCAGCGGAAATTCCCGTCCGGTCTTTACCGGCAAAACAATGAAATAAAAAACTCTTATCGGAATCAATGCTTAACGCAACTTCAATGACTTTTTTAAAACCATTTTGGGCACTAGGGTTAACCGCCATTGTACGGTAAGTTTCATTCATATAGGTACGTGCCACTTCAGGAGAATAAATTTGTTTAAAATCGTCAAGACCGGTTCCTTGTCCTTCAACATTTTTGAAAATATCAATATGAACATAATCGGCTTTTTTAAAATCTTCGTCAGGTCGTTCTTCAATTTCTAAACTGGAGCGCAAGTCAATAATTTTACCTAAGCGATAATTTTCTAATAGTTTATTTTGATCTTGCGGTGAGACATGAGTTAATTCACCGGAACGTAATAATTTATTTTTCGCAATGACTTGCCCGTCACGATTTTTAAGTCCGCCTAACTCTCTGAAATTTGTAATTGAGTCCATAAAAATTCCTTCCTAAACTTGTTTTATAATTTCATTTTATCATAAATTGTGGCTATTTAGTACACAACAAACTTTTCTAGGTTTTAACTTTAAAATGGGTGAGATTTCGAGGTATAATTAGTAAGTACGAATTTGGTTAAAAATGAACAAGGAGAGTGGTTAGATATGAAACGAATTTATCATACAGAAATTGTAAATGATCAAGGACTAAATGGTGTAGCTTATGTTAAAGGTAACCATGAATTATCAGTTGTTACCTCTAGTCCTACAAGTCTAGCAGCCGGAACAAATCCAGAACAACTTATCGGGCTTTCGTGGGCTACTTGTTTCAATTCCACCATTGAAATTCTTCTACAAAGTAAAGGAATTGAAAAAAAGGCCAGGGTAGATGTTCAGATTGATTATTGTGAAGATGAAAATACCAAAGAACATCTTTTTGAAATGAAAGCCTATGCAGCTATTGATGGTCTCCATCTGGAAGAAGCAAGGTCTTATATTGATACAGCTGCCCAGCGCTGTCCAGTATCAAAAATTATCGGAGATTATCCGTATGCTTCATATGAAGTTACCCCTTACTCTGAATAAAATGAAGGAACGTGGAAGTTAGATTAAACGTATGTCAATAAAACTTTTTAACCCTTCGGACAGATTTAGTAGTATTAGGACGAGCGTTATTACGTAATCCTTACTGACCTTATCAAGCCGCTAAAGAATTAAATACAGCCATTCAAGGCTCTAAACAATATGAATGCAGCTGGAAAATGTAAAAAATGAGTTTAATAATTCTTGAGTAAGGTTTTTCAGTTTTATTCTTCAATAATTTCAAGTTGAGTAAGAGTTTCAATTTTGCACCTCAAGATTTCGCAAATTGTCCCTGAAGTTTCCTATATACAAAAAACTTGCAACCTTCGTTATTGAGGTTGCAAGTTTTTTGTTACTTATTCGACTGTAACTGATTTGGCTAAGTTTCTAGGTTTATCGACATCATAACCACGTTGTAATGAAGCGTAATAAGCGATCAACTGTGTTGGCACAACCGAGACTAAGCTTGTCAGCAATGGATGTACCGTTGGTAGTACGATTTGATCCCCTTCACGAGCTAAGTCTTCTGAAGCAATCACGAGGGTATTAGCTCCGCGGCTTTCTACTTCTTTTAAGTTTCCGCGAGTATGTGGGCCCGTTTTTTCATCGGTGATAATTCCCAAAACAGGCGTGCCTTCTTCAATTAAGGCGATGGTCCCGTGTTTTAACTCACCCGCTGCAAAACCTTCTGCTTGTACATAAGAAATTTCTTTTAATTTCAAAGCGGCTTCTGAAGCCACAAAGTAATCATTTCCACGTCCGATATAAAAAGCATTACGAGTAGTGCTAAGATATTGGTCCACTAGACTTGCAAGTTCTTCTTTTTGATCAACCATAGTTTCCATGCCAGCTGCAGCAATTGATAATTCATGAAAGGCATCGAAAGATTGGCTAGCTATGGTATTTTTGCTTTCTCCTACAGCTTGTGTCAAGATAGCTAGCATCGCAATTTGAGCTGTGTAAGCTTTCGTTGACGCCACAGCAATTTCTGGTCCAGCGTGTAGTAATAACGTATATTTAGCTTCTCTAGATAAGGTTGAACCAGCAACGTTAGTTACCGTTAATGAAGGGAACCCTAAACGATTGGTTTGAACCAAAACTTGTCTACTGTCAGCTGTTTCTCCACTTTGTGTTAAATAAATAAAGAAAGGTTTTTTAGAAAGCAGTGGCATATTATAACCAAATTCACTCGAAAGTTGTACTTCTACCGGGATTTGAGTTATAGTTTCAATCAAACTTTTAGCTGCCCAGCCAGCATTATAACTTGTTCCGCAAGCTACGATATAAATCCGATCACTGTCTGCGACTTCTGCGACTAAAGCTGGATCAATGTTCACATTGCCGTGTTCGTCGCGATATTCTTGTGTCAATTTACGCATGACAGTCGGTTGTTCATCCACTTCTTTTAACATATAAAAAGGATAGGTGCCTTTTTCAATATCGGAGGCATCCAATTGCGCTTCATAAGAATCACGTTGGATCGTTTCGCCTGCTTGGTTTTCGATGATGACGCCATTTGCAGTAACTGTGACTAATTCATTGTCGGCAATTTCGACAAATTCATGTGTTTGATCTAATACTGCTAAAGCATCACTAGCGATGACATTGAAACCATCACCTAAACCAATCAATAAAGGACTTTTATTTTTAGCAACATAAATGGTTTCAGGTTCATCTTTATAGACTAACGCAAATGCGTATGAGCCACGAATCACTGTAATAGCTTTTTTAAAGGCTGCTTTAGTAGACAAGCCTTCGTTTTCCATAAATGAAGCAATTAAATTAACGACAATTTCAGTGTCTGTTTGTCCGTAAAAGGTTTCGCCAGCCAAATAAGTTTGAGAAAGTTCTTCAAAATTTTCGATGACGCCATTGTGCACTAACACGAGTTTGCCATTTTGTGAAGTATGGGGGTGTGCATTTTCTTCTGACGGTTTCCCATGCGTTGCCCAACGAGTGTGTCCAATACCGATACTCCCGTCGACATCACTGGTAACTTTGTCTTGTAAATTTTTAATACGGCCTTGAGATTTGATCAAATGTTCCTGTTTGTCATCTGATACAAAGAGACCGGCTGAATCATAACCACGATATTCCAAACGTTGTAAACCATTAATAATCACTTGTTCTGCATGATCTTTTCCTACTATTCCTACAATTCCACACATAATGAGATTCCTACTTTCTTTTAACATTATGTATTTCTAACTGCGTGACAAGGTTTTTGTGCAAACTTCGCAGTTTGTGTTTGTTCTTGTCTTTAGAGTGCAGACCCTAGAGCTACCCGCCGATTCTTTCGATAAACTCTTTTCCTCGTCTTCTGTTGTAAAAAACAGATCTGGCGCTATTCGATAATGGTATAGTTATCCTCCTTATTTTTTATTAATTAGAAATACAGTGGTAATGATATACATAAATTGTTTTTAAGTCAAGAAAAATCATAAAAAGAAAATTGGTCTATATAATAAAATATAGAATTATCTTTTTTTCTATACGAAACAGAAAACTTTCGATATAATAAAGACAGCAATATTTTTGCATAGTTAAAAAAAGGAGGGTATAAATGAATAAAAGACGTTGGATTGCAGTGATGATTGCTGCAGCTTTATTTATTTTTTCCGCTGTTGCATCATTTATGACAAGAGACACTGAAGAAGATGCTTTAAGCGGAACAGATGCACTATTATTTGGCTCCAATGAAATAAATGAAGAAGTTATAGAAGAAGGGGAAGAAGGACAAAGGATCGCACAGCTATCTCTTGAGGGGACGATCGTGGATACAGGGACAGAAGATCTGTTTTCAGGCGAAGAGTATGATCACCAATTTTTCCTAGAACAATTAAAAGAAATTCAAGAAGATCCATCGGTTGCTGCAGTGCTTTTAGAAGTAAATACACCAGGTGGAGGTGTATATGAAAGCTCCGAAATTGCCAAAGAACTCCGAGCAATTCAGGCAAATGATGTCCCTGTTTATGTTAGTATGAAAAATATGGGCGCTAGCGGAGGTTATTATGTTTCTGCGGCGGCGGATAAAATTTTTGCTACGTCAGAAACCTTGACAGGTTCCATTGGCGTTATTATGTCTGGAGTAAATTTTTCTGAGTTAATGGAAAATTTAGGGATTGAAGATCAAACGTATAAGAGTGGATCATTAAAAGATATGGGATCAGCTATCAGAGAACCGACAGAAGAAGATGAGGAAGTCATGCAAGACTTTGTGGACAATTCCTATGACCGTTTTGTGCAAGTTGTAGCAGATGGCCGTGATATGCCAGAAGAACAAGTACGTGAAGTTGCGGATGGACGTATTTATGATGGCCAGCAAGCAGAGGATAACGAACTAATCGATGAAATTGGCTTTCCTGAAGATGCTTTAACCTCTCTAAAAAAAGATGAACAATTACAAAATGCCCAAGTTTTTGAATATGATGTTTCTACGACTCGTTTTGATCGTACTTGGTTAGGTTCCAAATTTGCTCAAGCACAAGGACTGAAACAAACAGACACAGATCGTATGCTCAACGTGATCGAACGTATCGGCACACCTGAAGCACCAAAACCGATGTATTACTATGGAGGTGAATAGGATGTCCGAACAAGAAAATGAAACCAAACAAAAAGGGTTTTATCATAAAGTATTAACTTCTTTTAAATCTGAAGAATATACTCAAGATGAAGTGGCGCAAAAAAAGACTGATTGGCAACAATACGAAGAAAAACCACAGAAAAAAAGTTACACTAATGATTTCCCCAATTATTTTTTTGCCGGTTTTTGGATTCGTTTGTTTGCTTTTATCGTTGATTTACTTTGTATTCATGCGATAACTACTGTCGTTTTGAGTGCTCCTTTTGCTTGGTTTTCTATAGAACAATCTAGCGAATTCTTAAGTACCTATAGTTTACTTGCTTTAGCTATTTACTTGGCTTATTTTACTTTATTAACAAAATTAAACCGAGGACAGACAGTAGGGAAAATGATTTTTGGTATTCGCGTCATTTGTTTAACCGAGAAAAAATTAACTTGGAAGACGGTTTTGATTCGAGAGACCGCTCTCCGTTTTGTCTTACAACTTAACCCGCTTTTATACTTAGGTTATGTGCCTACAATCTTTACACGTAAAAAGCAACATGTAGCGGATTATTTTGCGGATACCAGTGTGGTAACGATCAATTTGATTCAAGCGTTTAATCAAAAAGCGAATGCTTAAATGAAAGAAAGAGGATAATATGGCAGATATCATTGATTTTCCTGATGAAAATAAACGCTTGCTGGAAAGTGGCAACAAAAACATGCAAGCCCAAGACTTTTTAGCAGCTAAAAATGATTTTAAAAAATTATATCAACAGGAGCCAATTTTCTCTTACGCTAAAAAATTAGTTACGGCTCTACAACATCTAGGCGACTATGAAGGTGCTTTGCAGCTGGCAGATGATCATTTTACTGCTTTTATGAACGATAGAGAGGGCTTCACAGAATATTTTCATTTGTTACTTTTAGATACGCAATTTTTAGCAGCTCATAAGTTATTGCATAATAGAAAGAAAACTGATTTTTTAGTTCAATTAAGAAAGGAACTAAATCAGCTAGAAAACGCTCAGGAATTCCTTTCTTACGACCTTAAAAATGCTAAAAAGAAACAACTTGCTTATTTAGATGGAACCCTGCAACCCATTGCTCCTCAGGAATGGCAAACGCTGATAAAAGGCATTTCTTTAGCTGATTTTTTGTCCATTTGCCAAGAATATCTACTCGAGGCACAAAATCCATTTATTCCACCTAAACTTATAGAAGAGTTAGTCCAAGATGGAGCGACAGGTGATGTCTTTATTGATAATAAAAAAGTAACTTTGGAAGAATTACCTTTACCTGAAGATACCGAAGTATTACGTAAAACTCTTGCAGTAGTTGAAGAAGAAGTGCAGGATAACCCACAGTTGAAGATGCTGATAATTCCTGAAATCAAAGCACACTTTGCTTTATTGTATCCTTTCTTGCCTGACAAAAACCAAGCAGTAGACTGGGCACAAAGTTACATTTTGGAATATCAGGCGATGTTTGGGGAAAATATTGATCCAAAGTGTTGGGGTGAGTACCAACAAATTCAAGACAAGAAGCAAAAACTTCGTCAAATTTATCAAAGTTTAGGCGAAATGCATAGAAATTAAGGAAGTTTGCCTTTAAAATGTTTACAATTTAAAGGCGTTAGTGTACTATTTAAAGGTATGCATGAAACTATTTCATATGTAAATTTATTAATTAATTCGGAGGGAATTACATGACTGCAAAATGGGAAAAAACAGGCACCAATGATGGTGTATTGACATTTTCAATTGCACAAGAAGACATTCAAAAAGGTTTAACTAAAACATTTAATAAGGTAAAAAAAGATCTGAACATTCCAGGTTTTCGTAAAGGAAAAGTTTCTCGTACGGTTTTTGACCGGATGTATGGGGAAGAATCTTTATATGAAGATACAGTAAATGATCTTTTACCAGCTAACTATGAAGCGGCAGTTGAAGAAACAGGAATTGAACCAGTTTCTCAACCTAAAGTTGATGTTGAAAGCATGGAAAAAGGGGAAGACTGGGTCATTAAAGCCGAAGTAACGGTAAAACCAGAAGTGAAATTAGGACAATATAAAGATCTAAAAGTTGAAAAACAAGATCGTGAAGTAACTGACCAAGACGTAGAAGACCGTTTGAAAAACCAACAAGAACAACAAGCTGAAATGGTCATTAAAGAAGATGAACCAGCAGCTAATGGCGATACCGTTGTGATTGATTTTGAAGGTTTCGTAGATGGTGAATCATTTGAAGGCGGAAAAGCGGAAAATCATTCTCTTGAATTAGGATCAAATTCCTTTATTCCTGGTTTTGAAGAACAACTAGTGGGCGCTAAAGCTGGCGATAACTTAGACGTAACAGTTACTTTCCCTGAAGACTACCAAGCAGAAGACTTAGCTGGAAAAGAAGCTGTCTTCAAAGTAACGGTTCATGAAGTTAAAGAAAAAGAATTACCAGAATTAGATGATGAATTAGCAAAAGATCTAGACGATGAAGTAGAAACATTAGATGAATTAAGAGAAAAATATCGTAAAGAAATTAAAGATAGTAAAGAAAAAGCAGCGCAAGAAGCTGTAGAAGAATCAGCCATTAAACAAGCTGTTGATAATGCTGAAGTTGTTGAATTGCAGCAAGTAATGATCGACGACGAAGTGAAGCGCGCCATGGATGAATTCTTGAATAACTTGCAACAACAAGGTATCAGTGCTGAAATGTATTATCAAATTACAGGCACTTCTGAAGACGACTTGCGTGAACAATTCAAGGGTGAAGCTGGTACACGCGTAAAAACGAATCTCGTGATTGAAGCTATTGTAGACGAAGAAAACTTCCAAGCAACAGATGAAGAAGTTGAATCGGAAGTGAAGGATTTAGCACAATCTTATAATATGCCAGAATCACAAGTACGTTCTGTTTTGTCAGAAGATATGCTTGAACATGATATCAATATGAAAAAAGCTGTAGACCTAGTAACATCAACAGCAATTGAAGAATAAAAAGTTCAACTAGATCCTAATATAGGGTATAAACGGTCTGTCTTTTATTAGGCAGACCGCTTTTCTTTAAAGAACCTTAATTCCCAAGGGTAAAAGACTTTTTCTTTTATTTTAATTATGCTAAAATAACTAAAGGCTGTTTTAATGTAAACGGCTGAACTTAAGCGATATTTACACAAAAAAGTGGTGTAAAAGAAGACAAGCGATCTTCAATCGCTAACTAAGGAGTGAACACTATGTATGACGACACAGATACAAATCAACCGGTTCGCTGCTCTTTTTGTGGAAAAACCCAGGAGGAAGTAAGAAAGATTGTTGCCGGTCCGGGTGTTTACATTTGTGATGAATGTATTAATCTATGTAAAGATATTATTGATGAAGAGTTCTATGAAGATGCTGATCATGAAATTACAGAGGTACCTACACCACGAGAAATTTTAGATGCATTAAATGAATATGTGATAGGACAAGATCAGGCCAAAAAAGCCTTGTCAGTAGCTGTTTATAACCATTATAAGCGAGTGAACGCCGATACAGATAATTCTGAGGCTGAAACTGAAGATGAAGAAGATGTAGAATTACAAAAAAGTAATATCTGCTTAATCGGACCTACTGGCTCTGGTAAAACATTCTTAGCACAAACTCTAGCCAGAACGCTAAATGTTCCATTTGCTATGGCGGATGCCACGAGTCTTACAGAAGCAGGGTATGTCGGTGATGATGTAGAAAATATCTTGCTAAAACTTTTGCAATCTGCTGATAACAACGTTGAACGAGCTGAAAAGGGTATTATCTATATCGATGAAATTGATAAGATTGCACGTAAAAGCGAAAATGTTTCCATTACACGTGATGTATCTGGCGAAGGCGTCCAACAAGCGCTATTGAAAATCTTAGAAGGCACGACTGCAAGTGTTCCGCCTCAAGGAGGACGCAAGCATCCGCAACAAGAAATGATTCAAATCGATACAAGTAACATTCTATTTATTGTAGGTGGCGCTTTTGATGGTATCGATTCGATCGTTAAGAACCGTCTAGGTGAAAAAGCAATCGGCTTTGGCGCAAATAACCAACAAATCTCGGATGAAGAAAGTGTTATGCAATATATTATTCCAGAAGACTTACTAAACTTCGGTTTAATTCCAGAATTTATTGGACGTTTGCCAGTAACCGCAGCTTTGGAAAAATTAACACAAGATGATTTGATACGTATTTTAACTGAACCTAAGAATGCGTTAGTTAAACAATATAAGAAATTATTAGCTTTAGATGATACCGAGCTTGAATTTGATGAAGAAGGACTACGGGCTATCGCTAACAAAGCGATTGACCGGGGCACAGGTGCACGAGGTTTACGTTCGATCATTGAAGAGATTATGATGGATACCATGTTTGACGTTCCTTCCAAAGAGTCGATTCAAAAAGTGGATATTACCGAAGGCGCGGTAGATGGAACAGAAGCGCCAGAAATTACTTACGCAGAAGAGAAAAAAGCAGGTTAACGATATTTAACCGGATAGAAAATCCTTCTATCCGGTTTTATTTCTAGAAAATATCCAGGAGGAGTATATGAAAGTCCATTCAGCAGATATTATTATTAGTGCGGTTTCAAAAAAGCAATATCCTAAATCTTCCTTACCGGAAATTGCTTTAGCAGGACGTTCCAATGTGGGGAAATCATCCTTTATTAATACCCTGATTGATCGAAAAAAATTAGCACGAACTTCTTCTAAACCAGGAAGAACCCAGACGCTTAACTTTTACTTAATTGAGGATAAATTTCACTTTGTGGACTTGCCTGGGTACGGCTATGCTAAGGTTTCAAAAAAAGAACGTGCCAAGTGGGGCGAAATGATCGAAGAATACTTTTCCAAGCGTAAACAGTTACAAGCGGTTATTTCTTTAATTGATATGCGTCACGATCCTACTGAAGGAGATATTCAAATGTATGATTTTTTGAAGTATTATGAATTTCCTGTCATCTTAGTGGCGACCAAAGCGGATAAAGTTCCCAAAAACAAAAAGAATCAACAAATAGAGCGAGTCAAAGATATTTTAGATTTTGATGAAAACGACGCCTTTGTAGTATTTTCAACTGAGACAAAAGAGGGGAAAGAAGAGGCTTGGAATGCGATTGAATCCTTTATTTAATATAGGCATCGTAAAACTAAGTTGTTAGCTTTTACTCTAGTTGATTTAAATAAATATTAAAAAGCCCCGAGTCACACGATATTTCTATCGTTTGTACTCGGGGCTTTTT
>JAKDZT010000266.1 GCA_030462125.1 Tetragenococcus sp. | reverse complement strand
CCTAACATAATTAAATCTTTTAATTTTAATTCTCTTTTTAATGTATTGAATGAATCCTTTTCAATTGGCCTTTTCCGGAAAATTTCCATTCATTTCCCCCCATTCTTTAATCGCTGTCCATTATATAGATTTTTCTTTTTATTTTCAAACAAAGTTCTATACTATTTCTAGTCTTATTGTAATAAAAAAATCCCAGCAAAAACTGTTCGTCACTTTGCTGGGAATCATTTTATTTTTTAAGGATTACACATTTGATACTAATGGCGTTAACTTTTCTTGGTTTATCTCTGGATAGTTATTTAAAAATTGTTGCATCTTCTTTAGTACAGGCACGATATATCCTTTTTCATCATTTTCAATTTGTAATACCAATAAAGGTTCGTGTAGACTCATACGTAGTAAAAACCAACCTTGTCCATACGGCTGAGACAAGCGAAAGCGAATCCCCTCATCATTTTCAGGATCGATTTGCCATCCAGGAACTTGAATATCGGCGATTTGTTCAATGACTTTTTCTCCTAATGCACGATAATTTTCCGATTCTAATTTAAAACGAACTTCTTGCGTTTCAAGCGGCTGTTTCAAATCAGCAATCAATGACTCCAAAGTTTTTCCTTCTTCTTGTAATTTTGGCAACAACATTAAAATTTTAGCAATGACATAGGCCCCATCATCTAAGAAATAATTTTCTTTAAAAGCTGCATGTCCACTGGTTTCAATCGCTAATTGTGTATCAACACCTGCGTGATTAAGTTCTAGTGCTTTATTGATTACATTACGGTAACCAGAAATATAACGAACTTGTTTACCATCTAAGGATTCGATAAAATCCTTTAAATGATCAGAAGTCGGCGAATTCGTAACGATACTTGTCCCCGGATGTTCGGTTAACACAATACGACTTAATACAGCGATAAGATTATTACGATTCAATACATCACCTGATTTTGTTACCACTGCCGAACGATCCACATCAGTATCAAAAATCACTCCCAAATCCGCATGATTTGTTAAAACAGCGTCTTGAATACTTCGCATCGCTGCTTTATTATCTGGATTAGGGATGTGGTTGGGGAAATTGCCGTCAGGCGTTAAAAATTGTGAGCCTGAGGTATCTGCGCCTAGAACTTGTAGAACTTTCTCTGCAAAAAAGCCGCCTGCGCCGTTACCAGCGTCAACAACAATTTTAAGTCCAGTCAACGGTTTTTCAGTATCTTTATAGCTGGCAGTACGTATTTTTTCAACCAAATCATTCGCATAAACAGTAAGCAGGTCAGCTTCTGTCAGCCTACCGGCAGTTGCTCCTTGTCTTTTTTCTGTATGAGACAAAATATAAGTAATATCTTCTTTTTCTGCGCCGCCTTTTTGACTGAAAACTTTTATACCGTTGTAATAATAAGGTAAGTGGCTAGCAGTCAACATAACACCTGCATCACACGAAAATTGTGAAAATTGCGTACTCATAAATAAGGCCGGTGTTGTTGCAAGTCCAAAATCATAAACATTTACGCCGCTATGGATCAGTTCTTCTATAAGTGCTTCTTTCAATTCAGGACCACTTAAGCGGCTATCTCTGCCTACCCCTACTGTTAGTTCATCTTTTTTTTCCATTTTATTTAGCCAATTTACGATACCTGCAGCAATTTCTCGTACCGCTGAAACTGTCAAATTTGCTTGATATTCTTTGGTATCCATAGCAATACCACGAATATCTGATTCATTTTGTAGGTTCATTATTTCTTCCACAAAAAACTCCCCCTCTAAGCTACTTTTTGTAAGCATTTTATTTAACGTCAAAATCATTATACCAAACTTTGGTGCTAAATAACGAGGAGGAATTTATTATATTTTATCTTATAGAAGCAAATAGGTTTTTAAATCAATGATGGTATTTTATTTTATTAAACAACCCTACAATAACTGTAGAAATGATAGCTGCACCGAGAATTCCTAACCAAGTAACAAATCTTAGAGGCTCAGTACCTAAAAGATCATTCATAAATGGCGCGTACACTGCAACTAATTGTAAAGCAATAGATAGTGCGATTGAACCTAATAGAGCTTTATTTTGGAAAAAGCTACGGTCAATCCCGAAAGAATTTGTCTTTCTAACGTTAAAAATATGCATTAATTGTGCAACTGCCATAAAAGTAAATACAGCGGTCTGTAGATATTCACTTGATTGATTACCATTTAATAATATCCAAAATAGGGCAAAAGCTGATAAACCAATAATTACTCCACTAAAAACAATACGTGTTAAAAAGTGGCGATTGACCAAACTATCTTTTTTGGAACGTGGTCCTCTTGCCATGACATTATCCTCAGCCGGTTCAAAAGATAATGACATTGCAGGAGCGATATCAATAATCAAATTTAAAAATAAAATGTGTAACGGTGCAATCGGCATCGGCAGTAAAAAGACTACACTTACGAAGATCGCGATAATTTCCACCATGTTACAAGCAAATAAGAAAGAAACGTATTTTTTAATATTATCAAAAATAATCCTTCCTTCTTTAACTGCATCCACGATTGTACCAAAACGATCATCTGTTAGTATCATGTCCGAAGCTTCTTTAGCAACTTCAGTACCTCTAATCCCCATAGCAACACCGATGTTAGCATCATTTAAAGCAGGCGCATCGTTTACACCGTCACCGGTCATTGAAACAACTT
>JAKDZT010000265.1 GCA_030462125.1 Tetragenococcus sp. | reverse complement strand
AAGTTGTTTCAATGACCGGTGACGGTGTAAACGATGCGCCTGCTTTAAATGATGCCAACATTGGTGTTGCTATGGGTATCAGAGGTACTGAAGTTGCTAAAGAAGCTTCGGATATGATCCTAACAGATGATCGTTTTGGTACAATCGTGGATTCAGTTAAAGAAGGAAGAATTATTTTTGATAATATTAAAAAATATGTTTCTTTCTTATTTGCCTGTAATATGGTAGAAATTGTCGCGATCTTCGCAAGCGTAGTCTTTTTATTGCCGATGCCGATCGCACCCTTACACATTTTATTTTTAAATTTAATTATTGATATCGCTCCTGCAATGTCATTATCTTTTGAACCAGCTGAGGATAATGTAATGGCAAGAGGACCACGTTCCAAAAAAGATAGCTTAGTCAATCGCCACTTTTTAACACGTATTGTTTTTAGTGGAGTAATTATCGGACTATCAGCTTTTATCCTATTTTGGGTATTACTAAATGGTAACCAATCAGGTGAATATCTACAGACCGCTGTATTTACTTTTATGGCAGTTGCACAATTAATGCATATTTTTAACGTTAGAAAGACAAATTCTTTCGGGATTGACCGTAGCTTTTTCCAAAATAAAGCTCTATTAGGTTCAATCGCACTATCTATTGCTTTACAATTAGTTGCAGTGTACGCGCCATTTATGAATGATCTTTTAGGTACTGAGCCTCTAAGATTTGTTACTTGGTTAGGAATTCTCGGTGCAGCTATCATTTCTACAGTTATTGTAGGGTTGTTTAATAAAATAAAATACCATCATTGATTTAAAAACCTATTTGCTTCTATAAGATAAAATATAATAAATTCCTCCTCGTTATTTAGCACCAAAGTTTGGTATAATGATTTTGACGTTAAATAAAATGCTTACAAAAAGTAGCTTAGAGGGGGAGTTTTTTGTGGAAGAAATAATGAACCTACAAAATGAATCAGATATTCGTGGTATTGCTATGGATACCAAAGAATATCAAGCAAATTTGACAGTTTCAGCGGTACGAGAAATTGCTGCAGGTATCGTAAATTGGCTAAATAAAATGGAAAAAAAAGATGAACTAACAGTAGGGGTAGGCAGAGATAGCCGCTTAAGTGGTCCTGAATTGAAAGAAGCACTTATAGAAGAACTGATCCATAGCGGCGTAAATGTTTATGATTTTGGACTTGCAACAACACCGGCCTTATTTATGAGTACGCAATTTTCACAATTTTCGTGTGATGCAGGTGTTATGTTGACTGCTAGCCACTTACCTTATTATTACAACGGTATAAAAGTTTTCAGTCAAAAAGGCGGCGCAGAAAAAGAAGATATTACTTATATTTTGTCTCATACAGAAAAAAGACAAGGAGTAACTGCTGGTAAGCTGACAGAAGCTGATCTGCTTACTGTTTATGCGAATAATTTGGTTGCAAAAATACGTACGGCCAGCTATAAAGATACTGAAAAACCATTGACTGGCTTTAAAATTGTTGTTGACGCTGGTAACGGCGCAGGTGGGTTTTTTACAGAGAAAGTTTTACAAGTTCTAGGCGCAGACACTTCAGGCTCGCAATTTTTAACACCTGACGGCAATTTCCCCAATCACATCCCTAATCCAGATAATAAAGAAGCGATGCGAAGTATTCAAGACGCTGTTTTAACAAATCATGCGGATTTGGGAGTGATTTTTGATACTGATGTGGATCGTTCGGCAGTGGTAACAAAATCAGGTGATGTATTGAATCGTAATAATCTTATCGCTGTATTAAGTCGTATTGTGTTAACCGAACATCCGGGGACAAGTATCGTTACGAATTCGCCGACTTCTGATCATTTAAAGGATTTTATCGAATCCTTAGATGGTAAACAAGTTCGTTATATTTCTGGTTACCGTAATGTAATCAATAAAGCACTAGAACTTAATCACGCAGGTGTTGATACACAATTAGCGATTGAAACCAGTGGACATGCAGCTTTTAAAGAAAATTATTTCTTAGATGATGGGGCGTATGTCATTGCTAAAATTTTAATGTTGTTGCCAAAATTACAAGAAGAAGGAAAATCTTTAGAGTCATTGATTGCTGATTTAAAGCAGCCACTTGAAACCCAAGAAGTTCGTTTTAAATTAGAGGCGGAAAATTATCGTGCATTAGGTAAAAAAATCATTGAACAAATTGTCGATATTCAAATTCCTGGATGGCAAATCGATCCTGAAAATGATGAAGGTATTCGTTTTCGCTTATCTCAGCCATATGGACAAGGATGGTTTTTACTACGTATGAGCCTGCACGAACCTTTATTGGTATTACAAATTGAAAATGATGAAAAAGGATATATTGTTCCTGTGCTAAAAAAGATGCAACAATTTTTAAATAACTATCCAGAGGTAAATCAAGAAAAATTAACACCCTTAATAGCAAATGTGTAATCCTTAAAAGATAAAATGACTCCCAGCAAAGTGAAGAATAGTCTTTGCTGGGAATTTTTTATTACAATAAGTCTAGAAATAGTGGTAGAACTTTGTTTGAAAATGAAAAGAAAAATCTATATAATAGACAGCGATTAAAGAATGGAGGGAAATGAATGGAAATTTTCCGGAAAAGACCAATTGAAAAGAATTCATTCAATACATTAAAAAGAGAATTAAAATTAAAAGATTTAATTATGTTAGG
>JAKDZT010000264.1 GCA_030462125.1 Tetragenococcus sp. | reverse complement strand
TTTTATGGAAAATATCCTTGTCACCGCGTGGTCAATCATGCAGGCAGATTAGCTCTGGGTTGGGTCGAACAAGCAGACTTACCCCGCAATGAAGGGATTTCTTTAAAAGACGCAAGCCATGTGGACTTGAAGAAATATCAGTGGTAGGAATAATACTGATTTATCTATAGATGAATATTCACAGCTCCTTTTAGGAGAAAGCACTTTTGGCACAAGAAACTGAGGGGCGATTACTTTTAAATTAATTTCTTTAAACAACTTATATATATTATTCATTAAAGCGACTTCAAAAATGGCGATACGAATAAGGTAATAGATTAAACTTTAAGACAAAGTAACTATGGACATATACAGGAACATAAACGAGTTCAATTGCTTTGAACTTTATGCTACAATGAATACGCGAAACGAAATCAATTATTTCACCAAAAAACCACCTTATTGGAGTAGGGTGGTTTTTCTTTGCACTGTTGCGCCTCCAGCGTTGGGATTAGAAGGGAACTGCGACTAAACATCTAGCCAGTGATTAACGAACTGCTTCGAAAAGTTTGTTATACTTATACGAAGCGGGAGAACTTGTTTAAAAGTATGGAAAAGGAACAGAATGGGCTTTAACAGCCATACTGCTCCTTTTTTCAGTCATGTCCAGTAAAATTGATTAAATTGTATATTTTTTATCCCAATAAAATATATAATGTTAACAAAAGTACTCTCGTGCCAGCTTTCCTGTATTATTTTTAAAGGAATAATAGTCTGGTTTGGGTGAACAAAATAGTTCAATCCCAAAGTGTATATCACATCGGTTAGATGGCCATAGGTGATAACAAGTCAAGCAAGTGTCACTGGAACGAACTTTTTCACACAACTTATTCTGAATCTTTTCGCATGTCAGGATGCTCGGTGATAATTTGCCATTCGACGCCAAATTTGCCGTTTATCTGTCCCATTGCTGGACTGAAGCTGGTTTTTTGAAGTGCCATTGTTTCTTGTCCACCTGCCAGTAAAGCAGAGAAAATTCTTTTAGCGTCAGTAACTTCTTTGACATCAATCAGAATAGTAACTGTTGTTCCTGACTGGTTCAATTGACCAGGCAAAAGATCTGCAAGCATTAGTTGTGCTTTCCCAATATTTAGATGAGCATGCATAATACTATTTTCGTAACCGTCAGGCACTTTTCCGCCAAATTCTTGTGGCCAATCTTTTAACATTTCCCGACTCTCAATTTCTGCATTGAATACCTCAGCATAAAAATCAACTGCTTCGTTTGCTTTTCCATCCAACAATACATACGGCGTTAATTGTATATTCATGTATATTCTTCCTTTCACTTTTTAGTACATTCAGTATCTCAAATGTGGAGGAAAAATACTTCTTATGGATTGCGCAATTTAAAAGTTTCCGATAACAGCTTTGGTAAATTAATTAAAATTGGCGGGTCTTGTGGAAGAGGTTCTCTTAAATACACATCTATCTCTTTGGTTGAATCTTTTGGAAATTGAAGAGGACGATCTGCTTTTCCGCGTAAGCAGTCGTCTAGTACAAAGTAACGCAGCGGGCTTAATGTTTTTTCAATCGAACAAGCCAGTAGATAATATTCTCCTTTGGGAATATGAGTAAACGTGTGTCGTATTTTCTTTCGTAAAGCTGTGCCGACAATCGGTTTATGATTGGAAATGGAGCTATTAAATAGACCAACAAAGGTTATGCTAGATTGATAGCTTTTTGGGTAGTGAATAGTTACAGATAATTGATAGGTATCTTCTTCCTGAATTTTTTCAGCATAATAGGAAGTAGACATTGTATTGTCATCGTAGTTCTTAGTTAAATGGTACAAAGATTCTACCTGATTTTTATACTCACGTGGAGATAACCCCGTTTTTTTAGCAAACGTTGTAGAGAAGGTTCCAAGGCTAGAAAAGCCAGCATCAAAACTGGAATCTGTGATCGAACGTTGCTTTTTCAGAAAGTCTTGTTTAGCCTGTTCAATTTTTATAGAAGATAGGTAATCAGCTGCAGAAAACCCAGTGAACTTTTTGAATTCTCTACTAAAATGATACTTACTATAGCTGAAGTGAGCTGCGACTTCCTTAATAGTGACTTCATCCGATACATGTTTTTTCATGTACATAAGAATAGTAGTCATTGTCTCTTTCATAAAAAGGAGCCTCCTATAATGGTTTCCGAATGTTCAAGAATAATATTTTATATCTATGTATTATCCTTTACCTAGAGTATAACAAAAAGAGAGCGCTTAATAATGAATAAAGCTTCTCATATGATAAAATAGAAAAAAATGACAGGAATGAGGCACATATAAATGACAAAACATAAAATTTTTACGATGAGTGTAGCCGAAGTTTACCCGCACTATGTTACAAAAGCGGTGAAAAAAGCCGGACAAAAGAAGAAGTAGATGAAATTATTTGCTGGTTAACAGGGTACAGTCAAGAAGAATTAGATGCGCAGTTAGAAAATGGCACAGATTTCGAAACTTTCTTTGTACAAGCTCCTGAAATGAACCCGTCTAGAAACTTAATTACAGGAGTTATTTGTGGCGTTCGAGTAGAAGAGATCGAAGAACCGGCGATACAAGAAATCCGTTATTTGGATAAACTTGTAGATGAGCTAGCCAAAGGAAAACCAATGGAGAAAATTTTGCGAAAAGCAGCATAGATTAAATAA
>JAKDZT010000046.1 GCA_030462125.1 Tetragenococcus sp. | reverse complement strand
AACTGAAAGCAATAGAATAAATATAACATGATATTTTGTTATCGTAAATAAAACTGTCTTCCAGCAAAACACTCCTTTTGACAATCCCTAATAATTCACTTATATTCATAGTTAATTAGGCGATTGTAATAAACAAATTCTGAGTTAGCAATAAATAAGTTTAAATGATTAATAAGGTATCGTAATAACTGTTTGTGGACTCACCTTTGCTTGACTTTGGACCAAAGTGAGTATTGTTGGCCTTTTCTTTGCTAAAGCTTGGGACAGTTACTCTTTTCACGGTCCTTATTTCGTTTAACTTCGGGCCAAAAGTTGAATTTATGGCCCTTTCTCTGTTTGACTTGATGTCAGAGGACAAAGCTTTGGCCCTTTCTTTGTTAAACTTCGGGCAGGAAACTATAGTTGATGACCCTTCTTTATCTAAACTGTCGCAAAAACTGGTGAATTTATGATATTCAATCCGCTAAAGGAGTGAAACAATGGCTAATAAGCAAAAGAATTTTCGATTTCTTAATCTAATTGAACGTGCTGGTAATCGTTTACCTGACCCTTCTTTTTTATTTATATTTTTAACTCTTTTAACAATTATCGCTTCAGCAGTAGCAGCCTATTTTAATCTTTCTGTAACTTATGAAGGTTTTAATGAAGAAACTGGGACAATAGAAACGATTACAGCTTCTGTCAATAATCTACTTTCAGTCGAAGGTTTCCAATATATGGTGACAAACGTTATTGATAATTTCACTGGATTTTTTCCTTTAGGAACTGTATTTACCGTTATTATTGGTGTGAGTGTAACAGAAGGAACTGGAATGCTTTCTGTATTGTTAAAACGGATTGTTTCTAAAACACCCAAAGCACTCATTTCTGCTATGGTAGTGTTTTTAGGAATTCTCTCAAACGTCGCTTCTTCAACAGGTTATATCGTTTTATTGCCGCTGGGAGCCATCATTTTTTTAGCAAGTAAAAGACATCCTGTTGCCGGTATAGCTGCTGCTTATGCTGGCGTCTCTGGCGGCTGGACTGCTAATTTACTGATTGGATCAAACGACCCCTTATATGCAGGGATCTCTACTCAAGCAGCAAATATTCTAGACCCAAATTACACTGTTCAACCAACAGGAAATTGGTTTTTTATGATTATATCTACCATTATGGTTACGCTAATTGGTACCTATATTACGGATAAAATTGTAGAACCAAAATTATCCACTTATTCTTTTACTTCATCAGAAACTGTAGAAACAATTACTGATGATGAGAGACGAGGTTTACGATTTGCCGGGATAACATTTTTAATTTATGTTAGCCTTATCGCAATAACGATCATCCCAGAAAGCGGTATTCTCAGGGATCCAGAAACTGGTAGTTTATTAGAATCGCCCTTTATGGAAGGAATCATCCTATTTATTATGTTGATGTTTTTACTACCAGGAATAGCTTATGGTGTCGGTCAAGGCGCTATCAAAAGTACACATGATGTGGCCAAACTGATGTCGGATGGCATTTCTGGTATAGCAAACTTTCTCGTGTTAATTTTTTGGGCAGCTCAATTTACTGCTTTTTTTGAATATTCGAATTTAGGCACCATCCTTTCGGTAAACGGTGCACAATTACTGACAAACATTGGATTGACGGGGCTTCCATTACTATTACTGTTTGTTATTGTCGCCGCTTTAATCAATATTATTATGCCAGTTGATACAGCAAAATGGGCGATGATGGCACCTATTTTTATTCCGATGTTTTTACAAGTAGGCCTTTCGCCGGAAGTAACGCAGATCGCTTATCGAATTGGTGATTCAACCACCAATGTCATTACGCCATTAATGCCTTTTTTCCCGATGATTATCGCTTATTTCCAAAAATATGATAAAAAAGCTGGTATTGGTTCAGTTATTTCAACCATGCTGCCTTATTCTATCGCTTTTCTGATTGGATGGATTATACTACTGAGTGGCTGGTACTTATTTGAATTGCCTCTAGGACCTGGCGCACCAGTAACAACATAAAAAAGACGGTTTTTCCGTCTTTTTTATGTTCTTCTAAACATTGTGTTGTTTCTTTTCATAGAACAACATTTTGTCTTTCCTTTGTGCTATCTCTTCTTATACAACATAACTTTTGCTTTCTTTTGTGCTATCTTGTATAAAATGATGATTCTAGTAAAAATAAGTAAAAACTTAACCGAGCCCTTTGATAAATCTTCCTTATCCTCCTTATATGCCATAGTTACTTTTTAGCACCTACATTACTTTAAAGTATCTACTTTCGTAAATCGATTGATGGCTATATAATAATACAGGTGACATTTAATACAAACTCTTGGAGGAATGGATTTGAAAACAATAAATACACCTTATAAGATTAAAAATTTGGCATTGAAAAACAGAATTGTTATGGCGCCTATGTGCCAATATTCTGTAGAAAAAGAAGATGGTGTGCCTAACAATTGGCATTTTGTTCATTATGTTTCCCGAGCAGTAGGAGGAACAGGTCTGGTTATGATGGAGATGACCGATGTGGATCCAGATGGAAGAATAACAAACCAAGACCTAGGACTGTGGAGCGATGAGCAAAAACCTGCTTATAAAAAGATTGTATCTGAAATCCATAAGCAAGGAGCTAAAGTTGGTATACAAATTGCTCATGCGGGAAGAAAAGCAGAAGATGCACTTCAACCAGTGGCACCTTCTGCGATAGCAGGCAGCGCACTGGCAGAAGAAACTAAGCATGGAGAATTAAACTTACCTCATGCACTAACGGTTGAAGAGATTAAGAAAATTATTGAACAATTTAAGCAAACAGCTAAAAGAGCTGTTGATATTGGCTTTGATACCATCGAAATACATGGCGCCCACGGCTATTTACTACAGCAGTTTATGTCGCCAAGTAGTAACAAAAGAGAAGATGAATATGGAAAAGATCTATCGAAATTTGGTGTTGAAGTGATTCGTGCGGTAAAATCGGTTATTCCGGAAAATATGCCTCTATTCTTCCGAATTTCTGCCATCGAGTACGTCGATGATGGCTATGGTTTAGATCATTCTCTCAAAATGGCCGAAGCATTTGAAAAAGCGGGCGTTGATGCTTTTCACGTTTCTTCTGGTGGCGAAGGTGTTCCTGAGACATTAAAACCTGGAAATTACCCAGCCTATCAAGTCCCTCTTGCTCGAGCATTCAAAGAAAAATTTGATATCCCAGTGATTGCAGTAGGCATGTTAAATGATCCAAAAGTTGCCGAAGCTACACTATCGAACAACGATGCAGACTTAGTTGCTGTTGCTAGAGGTATGCTAAATGATCCATATTGGAGCTTACATGCTATAAAAGAAGTCACTCATGAAGTCGAGCCTCCTGTTCAATATAGTAGAGGCATTCGGTAATGACATCTGAAAAATAGGTATCATGCTTTTCATTCTCGTAGCAAAAACAATACACAAAAGTAAAACTTTAATATGCCTTCTTTTCAATGAGTAAAGGAAGGCATATTATTTTAGTAGATCTCTTCAGTTTATAAATTTTAACTATCAAAAAGTTCTCCACGTAAAGCTTTGATATAACGCTTAGCAGATTTTTGTACGGATTCGTGGGCGTTTTCTTTTATAACTTTATCAAATGCATTATATAACCTATGAAATGATAGTTTATTGGTATATTCAGCCATACTTTGCACCTTTTCAGCTGGTAACGGAATCAAGTTAGGATAACTATACATAAAGCTGACCCACGGCTGATCAGCTACAATCTGTATAATGTCTCCGGTAAAAAGTACTCCATCGTTGTTATTTTTCCAATGTAAAATAGTCCCACCTTTAAAATGTCCACCAATACAATGTAAAGTTATTTCTTCTGAAAGTTCAAGCGAATCTCCTGACCAAAATCTTATTCTATCGCTTAGTCGCGTAACCCACTTTCGATCATTTTCATGAATATAAATGGGAGCATCAAAAGTTTCTGCCCACTCTACCTGAGTAGAATAATAATGAGGATGAGAAAGAGCAATAGCATCTATGCCGCCACTTTGTTTGATTTTTTCAATAGTTTCTTCATCTAAGTAGGTAATACAATCCCACAAAATATTAAAACCCTTGCTTTGAATAAGATAAGCTGTCTGACCAATCGCAAACTTAGGTTTCGTGGTAATTCCATAGATACCTTCTTCTTTATACTCGATTTCGTTAGTAAACTTTTGGCTTCGTTGCATTTCTTCCAATGTTGTCCATTTCTGGCCGGAAGAGGGGACATATTGTCTTTGATCCTCACAAATCTTACAACTTTCTGGCTGATCATTAGAAAGCGAATACTGAGTGCCACAGGTAGCACAAATATAACGTTCCATCTTTCTCATCCTTTCACCATTGATGCGCTTTATTAATTGATTATCTTTATTTTAATCGTTTACAACAAATATTACTAATATAAGCTATTAAAAAAAGGACTGATACCCTTTTAGTATCAGTCCTTTTGCATGCTATCTTCTATTAGAAACGCAATCTTGCACTTAATTTTACGCCTTCTGGCATTTGATCTTCTGGTAAAATATATACCTTGCCGTCAGTGTTGAACACGAGGTTGACTAATTGATAAAGAAAATCTGTACGATCATTGTCTTGATAAGCGCCATTGCCATCAATAGATCCTGTTGGTACGTAACCTTCTTCAACAATCAATTCTTCGATTTGTCCTTGCATTCCGCTTAATGCTAGGTCCTGTGGAATATCATCAATGCGATATTCTGGCGTGGTTTCTTCAAAACGTTCGATAAGTTCATCCTCTTGTTTTTGGATGATTTCTTCTTCTTTTTCCTTAACTCTTTCTTCAATTTGATCATCATGAAGTTGAGAAGCAGATTCATCGATACTTTCATCTAACAAGTAATCATTTTCTGAAATTTCATAAAAGAGATCTTGATTTTCTTTGGTGCCAAATAAAATTAACGGAAAAGTCGTTTTTCTTGAATAATTCCGATCAATATAATGATCCACCGCACTAAAATAATGTTTAAGATCATATTGTTTTTCAAAAATACTATCATTATGCTCGGAACGAAACTCTCCTGTACCTGCATTAGAAGTATCTTGGGAGCCAAATTCAAGTGATGTATCTGTACTGTCAGCACCTAAGCTTTCATTTTGTGTAGCAGTAGCATCTTTATCATTTTCTTTCAGATCAATTTCAAATAACTGACCGCCGCTTTTTTCAAGGAAGCGTACGCCTTCTTGATTTAAAAGCAATACATGATAATTCCTAGTATATTGGTAATTTTTAATCAGCGGGATAATATTTGGCCGATGATCATAAGTAACACCATTAATAGGTGCCACATCGACATGATAATAATAAGCATTATCAGTCGTAATATATAAAACTAGACCACCATCTGAATCCACCAATTCATCTTCGTATTCACGCGTAGCTTCCACTTGATCGATTAGTGTTAAGGATTCCTCGCGATCAAATACATCTGATTCCTTAAGGTTTTTAGAAGCTTCGTCCAAAAGGTTTCTTACTTGTATTGTATCTTTATCAGAAGTTACGTCTGTGACGTGTAACGGCATAGTCAAAGTAATGACTGCCTGGTCGTCAAAGTTTAATGTTGCATTGGGAAAAGTAACTAATTTTTGCATATGAATAGTTTGCCTTCTTTCCGCGCAATATTTATTATAAAAAAACGCTACGTTCACCATAATATCTCTGTTCAAATTTGTAAAATAAAAACCATTGTACGAGCACCAAAAATTATCTCAGCTTTATTTACCAATGTTTTGACGAACCATTAACATTTTATTTCTTACTTAAAATCATTAAATGTTTAATTAATAATAAAAATTATAATAACGCGCAATTGTTGTTAAATATCTTGAAAACAACTTTTACAAAAAGAGTTACTTTTCCGCTTTTATTTAGAAATATCAGCAGGACTTATTCCAATGACACAAGTACTACTTTACTATACGAGTTTCATAATCCTTTTCTACTAATACTTCTTTAGCTTTCCTACCTTCTTTTTCACTGATTTGGATAGTAATTTCGATATGATCTGCAATACGATTAACAAAAATATGGGAAATGCTAATATTATTGTCCGCTAAAATAGCGGTTATACTATCCAAAACGCCCACCTTATCCTCGTCAACCTCAATAACTAAACGATCTCCTCCACTTTGATAACCTGATAATTCAATCAACGCGCTAAAAATATCTTTATAAGTAATGATACCTTCGACCTTTTTATCCTTATCGATAACCGGTAGAACGGTAATATTGTTATCAACCATTAATATGGCTGCTTCTTCAAGCAGTAGTTCTTTTGTAGCTGTCTGTGCATCTTTTTCCATAATGTCTTCAACAATTGTTTTATCTAATAAATAATTTAATTCATAAATACTTAAACTGGTCGCTGCAGAAGATGTTTTATTTTTAATCAATTCTTCTGTTATCAGCCCAACAAATGAATCATTTTTAATAACTGGGAGACTGTGAAAGTCATGTTTTTCCATCAAATCAACAGCTTCAGTCACTCTAGTATCGGGTTTGATCGTTATAACATTGGGTGTCATATAATGTTTAATATTCAAAAAATTACCCTCCTAAATAAGCTTTTTGAACTTCATCGCTTTCCAATAGTTTTTCTCCTGTTCCTGAAGTAACAATTTTTCCTGTCTCCAGCACATAACCACGGTTTGAAATTTCCAAAGCAACCTTAGCGTTTTGCTCAACTAACAAAATTGTGGTGCCATTTTGATTGATGTCTTCGATAATGCTAAAAATCTCGCGAATAAATAATGGCGCAAGCCCCATAGAAGGTTCATCAAGCAATAGTAATTTGGGTTGTGATACTAATGCTCTTCCCATAGCTAGCATTTGTTGCTCGCCCCCAGATAAGGTAGCTGCATCTTGAGCGACACGTTCTTCTAACACAGGAAAACGTTCAAATACAGTTGCCATATCTTTTTTAACGCCTTCTTTATCTTTGCGTAAAAATGCACCCATTTCTAAATTTTCTTTTACCGTCAAGCCACTAAAAACATGGCGTCCTTCAGGAACATGGGAGATGCCACTTTTGACTATTTTTTTCGGTGCAATACTCCGAATATTCTTTTGCTTAAAATAAATTGACCCATTTGAAGGTTTATTTAACCCTGAGATAGTTTGCAAGATCGTGGTTTTTCCTGCACCATTGGCACCGATCAAGGAAACAATCTCTCCTTGCCTAACTTCAAAACTAACGTCTCTAATAGCTTCGATTACACCATAATGTACAGTTAAATTATTTACCTCTAACATACTAAGCACCTCCTAAATAAGCATTAACGACTTTATCGTTTTGCCGAATTTCTTGAGGAGTTCCCTGTGCAATCACTTTGCCATATTCTAAAACATAAATTCTCTGGCAGACTTGCATCACCACAGACATATCATGTTCAATCAACACAATCGTCAAATTAAAATCTCTTTGAATCTGGTAAATCAACTTCGTTAATTTGTCACTTTCAATAGGGTTCATTCCAGCCGCTGGTTCGTCTAAAAACAAAATACTTGGCTCAGTAGCAAGTGCTCTTACAATTTCTAACCTTCTTTGATTCCCATAAGATAAACTTTTGGCTTTTTCATTAGCAATATTTTCTAGACCAAAAATTTTTAATAATTCTCTAGCTTTTTCTATCATTTGTTCTTCTGCCTGATAAAACTTTGGCATACGAAAGAAGGTCGAAATAAATCCCGCTGAATATTTATCATGCATTCCTACAGTCACATTTTCTAATACACTCATATCCTTTAACAAACGAATATTTTGAAATGTACGCGCCATGCCAAGCGCTGCAATATCGCTTGTTTTCTTACCACCAATAGTCATCACTTGATTATCTTTTTCAAAATTAATACTGCCTTTACTTGGCTTATAAACACCCGTTAATAAGTTGAAAAGCGTCGTTTTTCCTGCACCATTAGGCCCAATCAAACCGATAAGCTCATTTTTATCAAATGTTAAATCGACATTTTGAATCGCTGTTAACCCGCCAAAATTTTTGCTTAAATTTTTTACTTCTAGTAATGTCACACTTACCCTTCTTTCCCATCTGATATTGGATTTGCTTTTTTCTTAAAAATCCTAGCTAGACTGATTTCTCTTGTACCAAACAACCCAGTTGGTTTAAAAATCATAATCAAAATCAATACCAATGAATAAATCATGATACGCAAAGCGCCAAATTGCTGTAAATACATATTTAAAATACCTAAAGCAGTAGCAGCTACAACGCTTCCTGTTAAGCTACCAATACCGCCAAATACCACCATAATCAAAATATCAATCGACTTATTAAAAGTAAATTGACTTGGATTGATGACGCCAAAATAGGAGGCATGAATGGAGCCTGCAATCGCAGCAGTCACTGCACCGATAACAAAAGCCATTAGTTTATAATAAAAAGTATTTACGCCAATCGATTCTGCGGCCATTTCATCTTCACGAATAGCAATCGTCGCACGACCAATACTGCTTCGGGTGTAATTTGCAATCAAGATGATACAAATAGCCATTAATGCAAAAGCCATTTGCCAATCTGCAAAAAAAGGAATACCACTTAAACCTGCTGCGCCATTTGTAAGGTCTGTCATATTAAGAATAACTATCCGAATAATTTCAGAAAAACCTAATGTGGCAATAGCTAAATAGTCTCCTTTTAAACGCAAAGTCGGTATACCTACGATTAAAGCAACCACGCCCGCAAATAAGATACCAACAATTAAGCTTATTAAAAAAGCACCCATACTTTGATTTTCTGTGGTTAAAATTCCTGTAGCATAGGCGCCAATCGCCATAAATCCTGCATGGCCTAAGGATAACTGTCCAGAATAGCCTACAATCAAATTGAGTCCGACAGCTAAGATAATATTGATTAATACATTGACTAATGTGATCTCATAGTAAGGATCGATAATACCAAAAAAGACAAGCGAATCAATCGCAAAAAATCCTAACAAAGTGATCATCAGCCAGATAATGCTTAATTTGTTAAATACTTTCATACGATCCACCTACACTTTCTCTTTATTTGATTTACCGAAAAGGCCGGATGGACGAATGAGTAAGATTAAAATCAAAATAAAATAAACCACAGCATCACGTATCATAGAGTTGCCATAAGCAGAAATCATGACTTCAACCATGCCAATAAGCAATCCTCCGACCATCGCACCAGGAATCACACCAATCCCGCCCAAAACAGCAGCAACAAAGGCTTTTAATCCTGGAGCTGTGCCCATCATTGGATTGATGGTGTTATAATACATGCCAACGAGTAAACCACCCGCACCTGCCAGCGCAGAACCCAATAGGAAAGTAAAACTAATAATGGTGTTAGGATTAATGCCCATTAATTCAGCCGCTTTTGTATCGATACTTACTGCACGCATCGCTTTGCCCATTTTGGTTTTTTGTACAATAAACTGAAGTAAAACCATAAGTACAAGAGAGGTACCCAACAGTAAAATCTCCATCTGGCCGATACTTACGCTACCGATCGTATATTGCTTATTTTGAATGATTTGAGGAAAAGATTTTGCCTCAGGACCTACCACATAGAGCATAATATTTTGTAGTAGATAAGACACCGCGATGGCTGTGATCAAGGCGGTAATACGCGGCGAATTTCTTAAAGGTTTGTATGCAACTTTTTCAATAATGACTCCTAAAATAGCTGTAACCAGCATGGTTAGCGCTAGTGTTACAAAGATATTCAATTCTAAATTCAAGAACATAAAATAACTTACAAATGCTCCTAAATATCGCCATGAGCAAAATTAATTAATTTGATAATACCATAAACCATGGTATATCCTAGTGCGATCAAAGCATACACACTTCCTACAGAAAGGCCATTAATTAACTGTTGAATAAAAGCCTCCATTTTTTTGTCGCTCCTTTCAAGAATTCGATTTTCTTTGTATTTTTATCTTTTTGCTAAATAAGTTTTGTCACAAGCTAAAAAACAGATTATTTTGAACTTTCAATAAATTTTTTATGCTTTTTTAACTTCTGTTCAGAAAAAACATTTCGCAATTGTGACAAAACATATTATTTAAAAGTATCGTAAAGATTAGAAATCTTACTTTGTCATGATATCTGCAAAACATTTCTTATTATTGATCGGGTTCGACTTCACTAGTTCCCACTTCTTCTCCATCTTGGACTTCAATAATGCTAACCGTTTTGATTGGATCATGCATTTCATCAAAAGTAAAGGTTCCTGTAATACCTTCAAAGTCTTCAATATTTTCAAGTCCCCTATTGATATCGGCTGAATTTGTAGAACCTGTTTCTTCAATTGCTTGTTTCAACAGATAAACTGTGTCATAGGCAAGCCCTGCAAACATATCAGGTTCAGTATCAAAATTTTCCCGATAGTTAGAAACAAAATCTTGTGTATCAGGATCATCACTAGTAAGCACAAAATGTGATGTATGATAAATATCATTCATATTCTCTGGAGAAGCCAGGTCGTAGATAATATCATTACCAAAACCATCAGGACCTAAAATTGGTTGATCTATGCCCATTTCACGCGCCTGATTAATAATAGGACCGCCTTCTTCATAGTATCCTGGAACAAAAAGGACATCAAAATCCATTTGCTCAATATTTGTTAGCTCAGCGTTAAAATCATTCTGCCCTTCAGAAAAATTCTCAACAGAAACAATCTCTCCATCAAATGCTTCTGTAAATTCATCGGTTAGTCCTGTAGCATAGTCACTCGAGTTATCTCCTAAGATCACTGCTTTTTTTGCATCCAATTCATCATTAGCAAAATTGGCTAATGCACCCCCTTGAAAGGAGTTGGTAAAACCTGTCCGATAAGCATAAGGCTCTACATTCCCATCTTCATCTGTTAAAACACCATCATCGGTAGCACTTGGCGAAATAAGCGGCACTTGCGCTTCATTCGCATTGGGAATAGAAGCTTGCATAGGACCTGTCAAAGCAGGACCAATCATTGCAACCGCATTATCACGTGTAGACAAACGAGTGGCGATACTAGCTGCTTCTGCCTCATCTGATTGTGTATCATATTCTTCAATATTAATCTCTTGACCATCAATACCGCCATCATCGTTGATTTCATCCGCTGCCATTTGTACCGCATTTGCCTGGGTCGTCCCATAGCCTGAGGCAGAACCCGTTAATTCAAACATCGATCCAATATTAATCGCTTCATCATCTTCTGCGGTATTGCCTTCTTGTCGTCCACCACCACTCGAACACGCCGAGATAAATACCGCTGAAAAACTCACCACTCCCAAAAACCATCTTTTCATTTTCATCATATATTCCTCCCACTTTTTCATTTATTAAACAACCAAAAATTAAAATCATTGCATTAATTCGGAAAGTAAGGACACTACGCCTCGACTCCACTCGCCCTAGTACTGTTCATCTCTTCGCTTACGCTTCGATCTCATCAAGGTCTAAGCGACAAGTCGCTAAGGCCTTGAAGGATCTATTCTTAGCTCCCTTTGATCGCTGAATCGTAGTGATTCGAAGTAAAGGACACTACGCCTCGCTTTCGCTCGCCCTAGTACTGTTCATCAGCTACTCTTAGCTCCCTTTGGTCGCTGAATCGTAGTGATTCGAAGTAAAGGTCACTACGCCTCG
>JAKDZT010000263.1 GCA_030462125.1 Tetragenococcus sp. | reverse complement strand
AACGCATTTTTGAGCCTTGCGTTAAGATGGTATCAAGACAGTAACCAATAAAGTCATTAAACATTAGCTCTACTACGGGACGTAATCCAGTCGCTGCAGCGCCGACAGCTGTTCCCATATAACCATTCTCAGCAATTGGTGTATCCATTACTCGCTCACGTCCAAATTTCCCCATTAGCCCGCTAGTTACTCCAAAAACACCACCAAAGGCATCCTCATTTTCTTCTTCTAAATGCTCAACTGTCGCGCCACCGGATTGGTCTTCACCTATCAAAAATACGTTTTCATCTTTATCCATTGCTTGCTCTAAAGCTTCATTTATTGCTTGCATCATAGTAATTTGTCTAGCCATATTACTCTCTCCTTTTTTAATTATTCAGCAAAAACATCTTCATATAGTGATTCTGGTTCGGGAATTGAACTATTTTCAGCAAAATCAATTGCTTCTTGTACGTCTTCTTCTGATTGCTTATTGATATTTTCAATATCTTTTTTGCTTAATAATTTTTCTTTAAGAGCGTAGTCTTTAAACTCATCAACAGAATTACGGTCGGCTAATTCTTTTTCTTTTCCTTCACGTGCTTTATATTTTTGTTCGTCCCCTTCAAAGTGCCCATGATCTCGGTAAGTTAAACATTCAATCAATGTAGGTCCATTACCTTTACGAGCACGATCAATAGCTTTTCCCGCTGCTTCATATACGGCAACCACGTCTTTACCGTCGATAGTTTCTCCAGGCATATCATAAGCAACCGCTCGTTCTGAAATCGTTTCGGTACTTGAAGCATATTGATGAGGCGTTCCTTCACCATACATATTATTTTCATTGATAAAAACAACTGGCAATTTCCAAATAGAAGCAAGGTTCAAGCCTTCATGAAAACTTCCTTCATTTGATGCCCCGTCACCAAAAAAACATACGGCAACATCTTTTGTTTTCAAATATTGGTTACGCAATCCAGCGCCAGTTGCTAATGTTATACCTCCACCAACAATGCCGTTAGCACCAAGCATTCCCTTATCGATATCAGCGATATGCATGGAACCTCCCTTACCTTTACATAGGCCCGTTTTTCGGCCTAAAATCTCTGCCATCATCCCTTTTAAGTCACAGCCTTTAGCAATACAATGACCGTGACCCCGATGTGTACTCGTAATTGAGTCATTTTCTGACAGATGGGCACAAACGCCGGTCGCAATAGCTTCTTCACCTGCGTACAAATGAACAAATCCCGGAATATCACCAGCTGCGAAAAGTTTTTTAGCAGCGGCTTCAAAATGCCGAATGTCTTCCATTTTTTGCAATATCCATTTTGCTCGTTCTTTATTTATTTTTTTCATGTAAATTTCCTCCCTTTATCCATGGATAGCTTGATCAATGATACTATTTGCATCTTCCCCAATAACTTCAGACAATGTTGGGTGAGCAAAAATTGTCTGAGCTAATTCATCAACGGTCCCTTCAGATTCTTTCACTGCTAAAATCGTGTGAATCATTTCTGTTGCATGACTGCCAACTACTACTGCACCTAAAATTTGCTGGTACTTTTGTTCACTAATAATTTTGACAAAACCTTCTGTTTCTACAGAAGCTAGTGCTTTGCCGTTGCCAGCAAAGGGAAAGCTTTTGACGGTCACATCATAGTTTTCTTTGGCCTCTTCTTCGCTTAAACCAAAACTTGCAACTTCTGGATCTGTATATAAACAACGTGGAATCGTATTTTGATCAACTGGATAGGTTGCTCCTCCACAGATTGCTTCTACTGCACGTAGTCCTTCCGCACTTGCAGCATGTGCTAATTGGAAACCACCGATCATATCCCCAATAGCATAAATTCCTTTTTTACTGGTTTGATAGTGCTGGTCTACTTTAACAAAGTGTCCTGCTTCATCCAACTTTAAACCCAATTGTTGCGGAACTTCCAAATTTGCTTGTCTACCCGTAGCGATTAATAACTGTTCAAAATATTTTTTTGTTCCGTCTGATAATACAACAGCATCTTTTTCCACTTTCTCGATTTTTGCTTGAGTGGTCACATCGATTTTCATTTGCTGCAACTTTTTCTTCATTGTTTGCCTAGCTGTGCTATCTTCTGTTAATAAAATATCCGGCGCAACTTCAATTAAATTTACTTTTACACCTAAAGGTTTCATGGCAAATGCTAGTTCAATAGCAACTATACCGCCACCGATCACCGTTAATTCTTTTGGTAATTCTTCTAGGTTAAAAAACGTGTCAGTTGTTAGAAAATCCACTTTATCAACTTCGTTAATTGGAGGGACAAATGGGTGACTACCACAAGCTAAAAGTACATTTGTATAGCTGATTTTTTCTCCATTTACAAACAGTTGTTGCTTTTGATCAAATGAAGCGGTCCCCTCTATATAATCGATTTTATACTTTTGAAATAAGTGCTCGATCCCTCCTCGTAGAGTCTGTACAACTTGGTCTTTACGCTGAACCATTTTAGCAAAATCAAGTGTTTCTTTATTAACCTGCAAACCATATTGATTCGCTTGTTCTGCAGACAAAAGCCATTGCGCATGGGTTAAGTAACTTTTTGATGGAATACACCCTACATTCAAGCACGCTCCGCCGATATTTTTTGCCTCGATCACTGCCGTCTTTTTCCTTTTTTGAGCTGCTTTGATCGCACTTACGTAACCACCTGGGCCAGAACCAATAACAACCAGATCGTAATCTG
>JAKDZT010000262.1 GCA_030462125.1 Tetragenococcus sp. | reverse complement strand
ATAAAATCCGTTTACAGTAACTAGCAGAAAAAGGATCGTGGGTTACAAGTAAGATAGAAATTTGATCGTTTTGGTTTAACTCTTTCATTGTATCTAACAAATCACGTGAGCTTTGTGAATCAAGTGCACCCGTGGGCTCATCACCTAATAAGATAGCAGGTTGAGTAACTAAAGCACGAGCAGCGGCTACCCGTTGTTTTTGTCCGCCAGAAATTTCTGCTGGATACTTTTCTAAAATGGCATCAATTGATAATCGTTGCGCGATTTGATTTACTCGCTTTTTGATCTCTTTGGGTTTTACCCCTTGTAGTGAAAGAGGTACGGCAATATTTTCAGAAGCTGTTAGGTTTTCTAGTAGATTAAATTCTTGAAAGATAAAACCTATTTCTTGGCTCCGAAAATCTGCGATTTGATTGCCTTTAAGTTTTGTCACATCATTTCCATTAATGGTAATCGTGCCATCACTTGGTTTATCCAGGGTCGCAAGTAAATTTAGTAAAGTTGACTTTCCAGAACCAGAAGGTCCCATAATCCCAATAAATTCTCCTTTTTCTACTGAGAAGGAAAGCTGTTTTAGCGCTTCTGTTTGCTTTCCTTGTGTTTTTCCATAAACTTTTTTGACATTTTGCGCATCTACAATTTTTTCCATGTTGAATTCCTCCTATAATTTTTCTTTCGCTTTTTCAGGAATATCACTTTCTTTGACTTGCTCATAAGAAGTAACACCTCTATTTTGATTCCAGGTAACTTTTAGATAGGCTCCTTGTATTAAAGGACGATCTTTATAGGCAGTAAATTTCATTTCTTTTTCTTTTCCTGCTTTATCAAATCCTGCGAGATCATAGTCGTAAGAAAGCACTGTTCTTCCGCTGTCATCTCTTTCTTCTTTTTTATTACCTTTATTGGTAACTTCTACATAATAGTCGTCGCCGCCTTGCACAATCTTTTCGGTGATTTTTAGCCCACCAAAAGCTAAAACGACAACAAGAACAACGCCAAGTAAAAGTTTTTTCAAAAGCTCATCTCCTTCTCTGTTTGATGATTATAGAGCTATCTTAATAAGAGAAACTTTCGAATCTTTTTCGCAAATCTTACAAAAGTCTTACAATATAAACGATGAAGGAATTAAAAACTTTTTTATTTACCAAAACCTTGATAAATCACAATAGGTACTTTTTAGTAACTATGATACTTTACAGTGCGTACTTACTTTTCGGCCTTTTTCGATTTATACTACAATTTGTGGAGCAAAAGAAGGATGCTCTATAAAAACGCTAAGGAGTGTTGGAATATGGCAAATTATCAATTTTTAGAACCTTTACAATTTAATAATGGCGTTACCTTAAAAAATAAAATTGTGATGGCGCCTATGACTACAATGTCTAGTTTTTATAATGGAAAAATTACGCAAGACGAACTTAATTATTTTGCTGCAAGAGCTGGAGGACCAGGTATGATTGTCACTTCAGTAGCTAATGTTTCTGATAATGGAAAAGGTTTTGAAGGCGAACTTTCTGTAGCACACGATGAAATGCTACCAGGGTTAAAAAACCTAGCAGCTACGATCAAAAAGGATGGCGCAAAGGCGATTTTGCAGTTTTTTAATGCAGGTAGAAAATCAACCTCACAAGTGTTGCGGGGAGAAACCCCTGTAAGTGCTAGTGCGATTGCAGCAGAATTTCCTCCAGGTTTGGAAACACCACGAGCATTAGAACAAGAAGAAGTTGAACAAATCATTAAAGACTTTGGAGCTGCTACAAGAAGAGCCATTCAAGCGGGTTTTGATGGTGTGGAATTACATGGGGCAAATACTTATTTGTTACAACAATTTTATTCTGCCAATTCTAACCAACGTTCTGATGAATGGGGAGGTAGTCAGGAAAAACGTTTGAGATTCCCGCTGGCAGTTATTAAAGAAGTAACTGAAACGATCGAAAAGTATGCAACTGATTCGTTTTTATTAGGCTATCGGATTTCACCTGAAGAAGTTGAAACACCAGGCATTCATTTAGAAGATACCTTATATCTTGCTGAAACAATTAAAAATCAAGTGGATTATATTCATTTATCTATGGGAAGTTATAAACGTACTTCGCTAAATGATAAAACAGATACTACGCCTATTTTGAAAAAATTTACGGAAAAAATCGCTAATGAGGTTCCGCTTATCGGCGTGGGTTCAGTGGAGACGCCAGAAGATGCTGAAGAAATGATAAATAGTGGCACTGACTTAGTGGCTATTGGACGTGAGCTTTTACGTGAACCTCATTGGGTAGAAAAAGCAATGACAGGCGATGAAGCAAGTATCCGTACGACAATGAGCCTTGCGGATATGGAAGAACTAGGCATTTCAGGTGCTATGCAAACTTATTTGAAAGAATCATTTGGCAGTGTAATGAACTTTACACCTGATGGCAAAAAAGCAGAAAATTACCAAAACCAAGCGGCTCCAATGGAAGGTTTTGAAAAGAAACTGTAAGTTGAAGTAGAGGAGCTTTTATAACTAAAAAAGTTTGTTTTATGAAAGTAAACTCCAGATATAGACTCAGTTGGTTTCCAGGGAACCTAATGAAACGTTTACTATCTTTGATTTTTCAGGGGTTAAATTATGATTTCACTCCTGTCTTTGTCCATATCAAAAGTGTCTATTACTTATAAACTAAAACTTGAAAGTTCAAAAATACAGTTCATCCCTTGATAAATAAAC
>JAKDZT010000261.1 GCA_030462125.1 Tetragenococcus sp. | reverse complement strand
TTCCTCCTTTATTTCTTTCATTATAGCACCCAAAGATTATTTTTTTCTTACGAATATTTGAAGAATTTGTTTATTTCATGAAAAATAACAAAATAATAAGGGTTTGCTAAATATTTTAATTGAATGCCATTTATTCAATTTTCCATATAAACAGCAATTTATCCACACTTATATCACCGAATGAAAACTATCAATGAACCAAAGATTTAGTCGATAAATTGATTGATTATGTCACGATACATGGAAAAACGGAGCTGGTCCCTATAATAACTAAAAAATAAGGAAACCGTCCACCACAAAGTAAGATGATTTCCTAAAGAATCAAAAACAGTTGAACAAAAATAACTGAAAATAGAAAGGATGTTTCCTGTCTTTACTGGTCTAATACCGGGTAATCGAGAAGCAATATCTGAGCAAGAGGAAAACAAATATTGGAAATTCTTAGAAAAAGAGGATTAGAACTGATTTTTAAAGCTTTATCTTCCTTTCGTTTCCATTTCATCTATAAAAATGTATTACTAATACGTATATCCATCGAACCAATGCTTTGTTTTATTAGCAAATTTAACAAGTAATAACATGGTAGGAACTTCTATTAAAACACCAACTACAGTTGCTAATGTCGCACCAGAATTTAACCCGAACAAAGAAACCGAGACAGCTACTGCAAGTTCAAAAAAGTTGCTTGTTCCAACCATTGCCGCTGGTGCTGCTATAGAAAATGGTAACTTACATGCTTTCGCTCCTCCATATCCAAGGAAAAAAACAGCGATGTTTTGAATAATTAACGGAATGGCAATCAATAGAATATGAAAAGGATTGCTTATAATTTGATTTCCTTGAAAGGAAAAAATAATAACTAACGTTAATAACAAACCTACTCTTGTTGTTCCGTCAAACTTATTTTCAAACGTATTTTCAAAATAATCTTTCCCTTTATTTTTTACTACGTACTTTCTGACAATAATTCCCAACACAAGTGGGATTACAATAAATACAAAGATTGAAAGAAAAAGAGTTCCCATCGGTACAGAAACATTTCCTACGCCTAATAAAAGAGCAACGATAGGCGCATATAAAAAGAGGACAATAACATCATTAATAGAAACTTGTAATAACGTGTATGCTGGGTCCCCTTTGGTTAAACTGCTCCATACAAACACCATTGCTGTGCAAGGGGCTGCACCTAAAAGGACGGCTCCAGCTATGTATTCTCTACCTAACTCGGGGCTTAAGAATGGTCTAAATACAACTAAAAAGAAGAAAGCAGAGATTGCAAACATGGTAAAAGGCTTGACTAACCAATTAATTGTAGTTGTTAGCATGAGTCCTTTCGGTTTTTTTCCTGCATGTAACAGACTACTAAAGTCTATTTTTAACATCATTGGAAAAATCATCAGCCAAATCAAAATCGCCGTGGGAATGGAGACATTATAGTATTCAAATTGATTTAAAAATTCTGGAACTACTGGTAAAAGTTGGCTTAATAAAACCCCTGCGATCATAGCAAGTGCCACCCAAAGGGACAAATAGCGTTCCCATAGTCCCATACCGCCACTTCCTTGTAAAGTTGGTTCTTGAGCTACATCATTTTTCATGTTTTTTTCTCCTTTAAACAAACTATTCGGTTAAAAAACTAGGATTCTAAACTAAAATATTATGCAAAGCTGCACCAGTAATTTCTTCTGGATGCCATTGACTACAGCTTAACGATTACTGGTTGATAGCGTCGCATGTCTCTTTACTTTCATTACTACAGGAACAATCACTTTTTTCTATTGTATGACAACGGCATTCTTCAGTATTTTGAATCAAGTTTTGAATAAGGTTGGAAAGAAATTTCATATTCTCTTCATTCAATGAATAATTATGCCAAGTCCCTGTTTTTCTAGTTTGTACAATACCTGCGTTGATCAATACTTTCATATGGTGTGACAGTGTAGGCTGAGTAAAGTTAAAACGTTCTAATAAATCGCATGCGCACATTTCACCGCAAGATAACATATCTACAATCTGTACCCTTTTCGGATCACCTAAAGCCTTAAAAACCTTCGCGGTTAATTCATAATCCATTTGCTACCCTCCGTATATAGAAGTTTTTCTATGTATAATATAGATGATTATCAATCTAACGTCAATAGTTATCATAAAAAAGCTCGTGAGAGAAAAAAGACAATAAAAATTTCTTTACTCACAAGCTGAAAATTCTATAACCCAGCAGGTAAAGATTGGTCAAATTTTCAACGTGTTAGAGATAAGATTCGAGCAGTCATAGAGCAATTTAAATTACGACCATAATTGATAGATTCGGATACTTAACATAACTTGACAAACTGATTTTATAAATCATCGCGTTCATTTTTATCAGGCTAAAAGAAGTTAAAAAGATTAAAATAGCGGAGAGCTACTCATCTGAGTACTCCTCCGCTATATTTTTTCTGTAATTTATCGCGTCTTTTCTACGAATATCAAAAATAGTTTTTATATTCAACTTCCCCTTATCGGAAAGTAATCTTTGGACATTTTCTAATTGATGGATCGTTTCCTCCCCGCCTTCAAAATCACCAAAATAAAGCTCATATATTGCTAACCAAAATTTTAGCGTAATTTTTCCTCCTAAATCAAGTTGGCTCTCATTTATTTTTAAAAACTTAGACTTAAACTCTTTGGCCAATTTATAGTTTCGAATATTTAAATAAATTTGGAACACGATAGAGT
>JAKDZT010000260.1 GCA_030462125.1 Tetragenococcus sp. | reverse complement strand
CTGCTGATTCATATGAATTTATAGGCTTATTATGTTATGGTTTTTGAAAGTAGTAGCAATTATTTATCTGATAAAAGATTCTCTGTTTTTAATTAAAAGAGGTGGAAAAATGAAAAATACGCGTTGGATTAAGTTCCTTGGTGGAAGCAACGCTCTTTATACCATTACTGTTGGCTTATTATTATGTATTTTTATCATTACAATGACGAAGCTGGATTTTATTTTCGGAACATTAGCCGTCATTATTTCTAACATTCTTATGCCCGTTATTATCGCTTTGTTACTTTATTATTTATTTGATCCTGCAGTTGATTTTATGGAAAAGCATAAAATCAAAAGGGTTTGGGGAATAGTGATACTTTATGCAAGTGTGCTTTTACTCCTAACAGGGGGAATTGTACTTGTCATTCCACTATTAGAGGACCAAATTTCAACATTAGCAGAAACATTTCCTGCTTTTATGAATAACTTAGTTAATTACGCCGGAACATTTATAGATGATTTTTCTGGCAATGAAATCACTGATAATGTCATTTCTCAATTACAAGGATTTATAGACAACTTTAGTTCTGATATAGGAAATTATGTGTCTGAAGGGCTCACTCGGTTTACCTCAGTGGTTACAGGGATTACTAGTGTAGTTATGACGATCGTGATTGCCCCTATCATTTTATTTTTCTTATTAAAAGACGCTGAAAAATTTGCTAATGGCGTATTAGCTGTAACGCCCCCTAAATGGCGAGCTGATTTGATTCGTGTAGCAACTGAGATCAATATTAAAGTAGGTTCGTATATAAAGGGCCAGTTGGCTATTGCAGTGGCAAATGGGGTAATGATATTTATCGGTTTTACGATTATAGGTCTGGATTATAGTGGTATCTTAGGCCTTGCTGGAGGGATATTATCGCTTGTTCCTTACATCGGACCTACGCTAACGTTTATTCCAGCACTTATTATTGCCTTATTCACTTCATGGACTGAAGTACTTTTACTGATCATTGTATGGTTTGTTGTCCAATTTGTTGAAGGGAATTTCGTTGAACCAAATATTATGGGCAGACAGTTAAACATTCATCCATTGACGATCATTATTATTTTATTGATCATGGGGGATTTATTAGGCTTATTCGGTCTTGTTTTCGGTGTACCTATCTATGCGATTTTAAGAGTCATTGTGAATTATGTTTTCCAAAAATTCAAATTACGTTATAACAAATATTATGGGGATGTAGCAGGTGAGTATCACACGGATACCACCGAAATTACGAATTTTGGAGACGACAATATCTATGAAGCAAAAGATAAATTAGTTGAAGAGTTGGTCGAAGAACGAAAGGGCGAAACGAAAAAGAAACGTTAACTTCCTTTTAAGGTGTATTGGATTGATGCATAAATTTAGTGTTATAGTTAAATAAAAGTCATTAAAATTTATAGATATAGGAGAAAGATCATGAAATTCATTTCGTGGAATATTGATTCCTTAAACGCTGCTTTAACAAGTGATTCAAATCGCGCCCAATTATCAAGAGATGTTTTAGATACGATCGGTGAGTATAATGCAGACGTTATTGCCATTCAAGAAACCAAATTATCTGCTAAAGGACCTACTCAAAAGCATATGGACATTTTAGCGGAACGATTGCCGAGCTATGAAATTGCTTGGCGAAGTTCAGAAGAACCTGCCCGTAAATCTTACGCGGGAACGATGTTTTTATATAAAAAAGACCTTCATCCAATAGTCACTTTCCCTGAAATTGGTGCTCCAGATACAATGGACCAAGAAGGACGGATTATTACACTAGAATTTGAAAATTGTTTTGTTACGCAAGTATATACGCCAAATTCTGGTGGTGAACTGGACCGTCTAGGAAAGCGCCAAATTTGGGATGAAAAATATAGGGATTATTTAACTACTTTAGACAAACAAAAGCCTGTGATCGCTTCAGGGGACTATAATGTTGCGCATAAAGAAATTGATTTGGCACACCCTGATAGAAACCACTTTTCAGCTGGTTTTACAGATGAAGAACGTGCTGACTTTACAGAACTATTAAATTGCGGCTTTTCAGATACATTCCGCTATATTCATGGCGATGTTGAAGGAGAATATTCCTGGTGGGGTCAACGTGTTAAGACAAGCAAAATCAACAATTCAGGATGGAGAATTGATTACTTTTTAGTAAGTAATCGCATAGCAGACCAAATTGTATCCTCAAAAATGGTTGATTCAGGAAAAAGACAGGACCACACGCCGATTTTTCTGGAAGTTGATTTATAACATTAGCGAGGATTTATTTGAAACAGTTATTTCAATACAAAAACATGATACTTGTTACTCAAGTGAATCAGACTATTTACATTCCTGCTGAATTTATGGATTATAGCGTAGCAAGTAAAGTAGAAATCGACAAAGCAATGGAATAAGCAGTCGACACTACTATAATACAACCACAAGACACGTTTTTTGAAGCTATTCAGATTATTTTCAAGCTCTAGTGGTCTCATTTGTAAAAAGTAGTGTGGAACTCGTAATTGGAAATGGATGAGTGGCTAAACTTACATTATTTTTTTAATTAAACGCAAACCTGTAACTTTAGAGTTTGCGTTTTTTTGTTAATATTTTTTAAATAAAGAGACAAGATTGTTGTAGGTTTAATGGAAGAAAATCCAGCAAAAAAAGTAAACAACAAAAATTTCTTTTGAAAAACTATGTTCATGCTATA
>JAKDZT010000259.1 GCA_030462125.1 Tetragenococcus sp. | reverse complement strand
ATGGACAAGGTGAAGAACAAGGCGCACAAGTAGAACAGGAAAATACAGAAGCGTATTAACCATTGCTTCATTAAACGGAGGAAAAGGATATGGCAAAAAGAAGCCACAGGAAAACTTCGCGTGGAAAGAAAATCTTACGCATTGTCTTAATTATATTACTTATTTTAGTTTTAGCAATTGTTGGAGCAGCTGTGAAGGTGTATTTAGATGTCTCTGGTTCTGTGGGGAATACCTATGAAAGCGTAGATCGTCCAGACTCTCGTGAGGTCAATTTTGATGAAGAAGAGCCTTTTAGTGTTTTGTTGCTAGGTATTGATACAGGTGACTTAGGGCGAAATGAGCAAGGACGTTCAGATACCATGATGGTAGCTACGGTCAATCCGCAAGAAAATACGTCGACTTTAGTAAGTATACCACGGGATACTTATGTGGATATCGCAGATGAAGGGACACAAGACAAGATAAATCACGCCTATGCCTTTGGGGGAGCTTCCATGGCCATGGATACGGTGAGCGAATTTTTAGATATTCCTTTAGACCATTACGTATCGATTAATATGCAAGGGATCCAGGAGTTGGTGGACGCTGTTGGCGGTGTCGACGTTGATAATGACTTGGAATTTGAACAAGATGGTCACACCTATAATTTTGGAAGAATACATTTGAATGGTGAAGAAGCATTAGGTTACTTACGTATGCGTCATGAAGATCCTGAAGGAGATTACGGTCGTCAAGCGAGACAACAAGCTGTGGTCGAAGGAGTTATTGACCAAGCGACATCTCTTTCAGGAGTGACTCAATACCGAGGGATTCTAGACGCTGTAGAAGACAATATGAGAACAGACCTAAGCTTTGCCAATATGCGTGAGATTGCTCTTGACTATCGAGAAGCTTTTTCAAATGTAGATCAACTACAACTAGAAGGGGAAGGCTTCATGCAAGGTGGGGTTTCTTACCAACAAATAGACGAAGACAACTTGGCAGAAGTACAAGAAACTTTACAAGAGCAATTGCAATAACCAAAAAATAGAAAGTGGAGAACAAATGGAAGAGACGATTAGTTTAAAAGAAATTTTCGACGTATTAAGAAAACATTGGACGACCATTCTAACCAGTTTATTTGCTGGATTAGCCCTGGCCGCAGTAATCACTTTTTTCATTATGACCCCTCAGTACGAGTCGCGAGCCCAATTGATTGTGGCCTCCCCTCAAGATGAGAGTTCTGATGAAAGCTTGAACGCGGTCAATTACAATTTACAAATGCTAAATACTTATAGGGATATCATTGAAGAAGGCGATGCCCTAGCAGCCAATGTGCAAGATCGGCTAACTTCGGAGTATGACTTAGATATGACGATTCAAGAAATTAAAGAGAGCATGGAAGTCGAGCAATCAGAAGAGTCACAGATGTTTTCTATTGTAGCAACCGGCGAAAGTTCAGCGGATGCCGAACACATTGCCAATACGGCAGCGGAAGTTTTTCAAGAAACAGTCCAAGACGTCTTAACGAACGTGGATCGAACGACCATCGTTTCAAGAGCGACGGCTAGTCCTCGACCTGTTTCGCCGAATAGTCCTTTGAATTTAGCGATCGGTCTTATCTTGGGTCTGTTAGTAGGGATTGCGATAGCCTTCTTAAGGGAAGTTTTTGACCGTACCATTAAGGATACGCATTATATTACTGATGATTTAGGGCTAACTGTTCTAGGTAATATTCCGAAATTGAGTCAAAAGGAAATTGACGCGACCACACAAAAATTACGTAATGGCAGTCAAAGTAATAAGCAAGATGACAATGATAATAACTCAACAAGTGGCGGACGTCGTAGCCGCACACGGGTATAGGAGGGGAAACGTATGAAATTAAAAAAAGAGAGAACAGGGACAAAAACTCAACCAGTTAGCTTAGTTTCATTAGTGGATCCTTCTTCTCCTGTAGCTGAGCAATATCGGACGATACGTACAAATCTTCAATTTGCTTCTTCAGCTGATCAGCAAGTACAAAGTCTAGTGGTGACTTCTTCAGGACCAAGCGAAGGGAAGTCATTAACTTCTGCGAATTTAGCTGTAGTCTTTGCTCAAACAGGGCGAAAGGTCTTACTAGTAGATGCGGATATGCGTGAGCCTACCATTCATAAAACTTTTCAACGGAGTAATGAAGCAGGGCTAAGTACGGTATTAAGTACAGGCGTAAGTTTAGAAGAAACTGCGCAGGAAACACCGGTAGAGAATTTATCTATATTGACCAGTGGGCCGAAGCCACCGAATCCGTCAGAGCTATTAGGCTCTGCAAAAATGAACCAAATTATGGAAGAAGCACGTAATATCTTTGATATAGTGATCTTTGATATGCCTCCGGTTGTTGCGGTAACGGACGCGCAAATTATGTCTTCTAAAGCAGATGGGACGTTACTTGTCGTGCGGGAAAACTGGACACGTAAGGATGCCTTAAGTAAAGCGAAAGAGCTATTAGATTTAGTGCAAGCCCGCGTCCTTGGGGTAATTTATAACGGTAGCGAACAAGGGAAAGATAAAGCCTACTATTATTATTCGGATTAGCAGGAAGGAACGATGGCTATGATTGATCTACATTGTCATATTTTACCAAATGTAGATGATGGTGCAGGTAATATGGAAACTAGTTTAGCGATGGCGAAAGAAGCTGTCGCTCAAGGCATTACTCATATTTTATGTACACCTCACCATAATAATGGACGTTACGACAATTCAAAAGCGACGGTG
>JAKDZT010000258.1 GCA_030462125.1 Tetragenococcus sp. | reverse complement strand
TCGGACAAGTCCGATAAAGAGTCTGATTTAGAAACTAGATTTAATAATCTATGGAAAATATATCCTAACAAAAAAGGAAAACCGAAAGCTCTATTAGCTTATAAAAGAGCTGTAAAATCTGGAACGACAGACGAAGATATTAAAACTGGTCTTGAAAACTATTTGGCAGAAATTAGAGTTAAAAATACCCAACAAAACTATATAAAGCATGGTAGCACATGGTTTAACGGTAAGGGTTGGGAAGATGACTACGATTTAATGCCTATTCAAAATCAAACGTACAACAATAATAAAGTTGTCAAATCTGCTCCAGAATGGTCTAATCCTCAAACTAAAAAGGATAGGGAATATATGACCGATGAAGAAGTGGAGGCTTTAATAAATGGCTTGGGAAATCCCTAAAAGTGCATTTGATAAAGAACTTGCGGAATACTACTTGAGTTTTGTTCCAGGAGTAACTTATCAGCAGTTTGTAAGATACGTCAAATGGGCCCATGAAAAAGAAATTGTAATGAACCCAGTGACCTTTATTGCATCGGTTAAAAAAATCAGCAATGAAGCAGCAACCGAATTAATGATATATGGAGAAGCAAGTGAAATTTGAATTTGAATTATATCGGGCTATCAGTAAATCAAAAGATGTTCCAAAAAGTAAAAAATTGATTTTGAATTCTAATGACAGGATGCATTTCTACCAAAAAGCGAAAGTAATTCAAGAATTAAAGAGAATTACTTTTAATCAAGTGCGAAATCCACTAAACAGCTTAGAGAAATTGCCGTTATTTGATAGCACACGGACTTGTAGCGTTACGCTGACAGTCTTTACACCAACCAAACGAAGAAGTGACCCAGACAACTTACAACCGACCTTAAAAGCGATTATGGACGGCTTTACAGAATCAGGGCTTTGGTCAGATGATAATCACGAAGTAGTTAAATTTACAAAATATCAATATGGCGGACTTTCTGGAACAAAAGCTTATCGTCTTGAAGTTGATATCGAGGAGGTTTGAATGACAGCATTCAGAATCATACCAACTGTTAAATTGTTTAACTTAGCTAAGAAAGCAAGATATGACGGTTATGGAAGTAATTCGGTTTATATCACAGTTAGAACTAAAGGAAGTCATGAGCTGGTTGAAATTTATCGAGATATTAAATCTGTTTTCAACAACGGAAAAGATATGACTTGGAATCAACTGTTTAATTTTATGGATAAACAACTGACAGAATCATTAGTTATATTTGAATAGCTCTAAATCATGAAAATTACGGTTACATTGAGCGCTTAAACCATTTCATGGATAATTTATCACGAACAAGCTAAAAGCGCTTAGAAGCTAAAATATGAGGTGGATTATGGAATTAATCAACTTATCAGATAAAAAACTTGAATCCAAAAAAGACGGAAGATTTCAAGTGACAATTAAGACAATTGAACCCACCGATTCCATCTTAGTAAGTTATGAGATAAAAGTTAAGGATTACGGAGAAGAAGATGGATACGTTTCTATTTATCAGAAATCATACTCTGGAAGTAATCCTGAAAAAATAGCCCAACAGATGGTTGATGGAATAAAAAGAAAAAAAAGTAACTAAAATAAAAGTCTATTATTTGGATTGACTAAATTATGAGGTGTTATTATGACAACGCAAAAAGAAAAAAATGTCCTAGATTTTAAAGACAAGGATATCTTGAAGAATCATAAAGTTGCTGACAAAGACGACGAATGGTTTCACGAACAATGGAAAAATAAACTAAGCGGATTGAAAGAGGCAGGAGATGGCAAGGTTAGAAAAAATTTATGATGTTTATTTCAATGGGATAAAAACGGGAACTGGTACGAAAAAAGAGCTTTCGAAAATGCTTCTTGTTTCACCTCATTCAGTCGCTGGTTGGGTTAAAAATGGTATGGCTAATTCTCCAAAAAAGAACGCAGTCAAAGTCGCCATTGTAAATGAAAAAGCGATGATGGAAAAATATCCTGGTTGGAAGCCCTATGGTGGTTCAAAATCTAAGATTTCTGATGAAATAACCGATCGTGACCGTAGAAAACACGAAACAAAAGAAGAACGTAGGTTGCGAAGAAATATCAGAGCGCAAATGGCAATCGAAAACTCAAGAAAAGACGACAGTGTCTTTAAATAAAGGATAAACAATGAATAAAAAATTAATCACAACAGCAGTAGTCGCAGCAGGAATCTTTGGTTCAGGAACTTTTGGAGCTTATGCAGCTAATGCATGGGCAGGACATCAAAATATGGTCGCTGTGCAACAGAATATCTCTATCTTGAAACAACGCTTGCTAGACAGAAACGAACAGCTTAAACAGGCTAATAATAGCTCACAGCAATATGCAGACCGATTGAATCAATTGAACGACCAAATTAATCAGTTGAAAGACCAAATCAATCAAGATAACTCAAACTTGCAAAATCAAGCTGCTGAATATCAAAATCAACTGAACGCACTTAATCAGCAAAAAGAAGAAGTTGCTAGACAATTAAATCAAGCGAACCAAGATAAGGCGAACATGGCGCAACAAGTCAATGACTTGAACTCAAAGCTATCTGCCGCTCAACAAAAAACTGATGAGTTATCACAAGCTGTAACTGATGCACAACAGACTAAAGACTTGTCAGATGATGCTGTTAACGCTACGAAGTGAGGTGGGAAATGACAAATTTATTTGATGAAACAGTCACGATTTTAGAAAGCCACGATAAAACAATTGCCGATATTGAA
>JAKDZT010000045.1 GCA_030462125.1 Tetragenococcus sp. | reverse complement strand
TCTACTGGACATTTCCCACCTAATACTGGGAGAATAAACTTCAAAGGAGAGGTGCCTTATGATCTATATTATGGGAACGATCGCTGCTGGAAAAACGTCTTTAGCAAAAATTTTAGCCAATGATTTACAATCACCTGTTTATTATGAAGATGTGGAAAGTAACGGGCTAATCTTAAATATGTTAGAAAAATTTTATTCCTCTGGCAAAGAAAGCCGGAAATCTAATGGTGCCATCTTACAAATTGCCTTTTTAACTTTTCGTTATCAACAATTACGTCAAGCAATCACTCAACAGAATGCCGTTATGGATTCTTCCTTAGAGTCTGATTTTGTTATGGCTTCCCAATTACATGACCATGGGGAAATTGGGGATCAAGATTTTAACGTCTATGTGACTCTATCCCAAGAAATGCAAGCAAATGTCAACGGTACCCCTTGGAATGGACTCCCTGATTTGATGATTTATTTGAAAATTGATGCAGACCATGCCATTAGCGAAATACAAAAACGCGGCCGCGAAATGGAAAATGCGAAACGCGAACCTGGCCTGAAAGATTACTACTATCGCGTACACCACGCCTATGAAAAATGGGCACAAGGTTATACACCGGCGATCTTATTAACAATTGATCGAGAAAGGTTCGATTATGTAAACAATACCGAAGATCAAAACGAGGTCTTAGATTTGATTGAAACAAAACTCAAAGATTTAGGAAAACTATCACCTAAAACTTTTGAAAAAATCAGGCAAAGAAGGAAGTAACGATTTTTCTGTAGGACATTATCCACTCCATTTTATGTCCTATTCGAACGAATAGGACATTTGTGTAACGATATTTTGTCCTATTTCCGTCTACAGGACATTAATATAGCAATCTTTTGTCCTAAAACTGAGGTCAAGTCGTTAAACCATTCACTTTTCCAAAAAATAGGTCATTATTGGGAGAAACTTTTGACCTATACATTCAGATAGGCCATTTGTTTAATGATATTTTGTCCTATTTTTGCCTTTAGGACATTAATTGACTGATCTTTTGTCCTAGAAACGAATATAAATTAGTTCTTTAAAATTTCCGTTTTACAGACAAGAGTCTTAACCGCCATTTAGTACAACCGTCTCCTGTGTTATATTTTACAAAAAAAATTTGTTAAATAAACTTTTTGTGATGCGATTTTTGCAGCTTTTAAAGAGAAGTATTGACTTTCTTTGTGAAAGTTTTATAATGAAAAATATAACAAAGTATTGCAATTATTGTTATACTAACGGGCAGAAAGGAAGTTTTCTCATGAATCATTTTATTGGGTTAATAGGAACGAATTCAGATAACTCAACCAATCGAAAATTATTAAAATTCATGCAACAGCATTTTTCCGATAAAGCAAGCATTGAATTAATGGAAATTCGTGATTTTCCGCTTTTTAATAAACCGGTTTCTAACCAACTCCCAGAAATTGTACAACAGGTGGCCCAAAAAATTCAACAAGCAGATGGCGTCATTATCAGTACACCAGAATATGATCATTCGATTCCGGCTGCATTGACCAACGCTTTAAATTGGCTATCCTATGGGATTTATCCATTTGTGGATAAACCTGTAATGATTACTGGCGCTTCTTATGGAACATTAGGATCTTCCCGCGCGCAATTACATTTACGCCAAATCCTTGACGCTCCTGAGTTAAAGGCTAGAATTATGCCTAGCTCAGAATTTTTACTTGGTCATTCCTTGGAAGCATTTGATGAAGAAAACGGGCTACGTAATCCAGTCCAAATAAAAAAATTAAATGGCTTGTTCGAAGATTTTCAAGTTTTCGTTGATCTGATAAATCAATTAACCAACGCCCATGAAGCTAATAAAGAAGAGGCCGAAAATTTTGATTGGGAGACCATTTAAAAAAGGAGAGTTTTTGTTATGAAATTAGTCGGCATTGTAGGTTCTAATGCAGATTTTTCCTATAATCGTTTATTATTACAATTTATAAAAAAACATTTCAAGTCATCCGTTGACATTGAACTATTAGAAATTAAGGATGTGCCCTTGTTTAATCAAAGTCATGATCAAACAAATAGCGCCCCCATCCAAAAGCTCAATCGTAAGATTTTAGCTGCTGATGGTGTAATTATTGCAACACCTGAACATAATCATACGATTCCCGCTGGTTTGAAAAGCGTGCTCGAATGGCTATCGTTTAAAATCCAACCCCTTGCCCACAAACCCGTTATGATTGTCGGTGCTTCTTATTATGATCAAGGCTCATCACGCGCCCAATTACATTTACGCCAGATCCTAGAAGCTCCTGGTGTCAACGCCATTGTTATGCCAGGAAACGAATTTCTTTTAGGCGAAGTAAAAGAAGCTTTTGATGAACAAAATAATTTGAAAGATCAAGGAACCATTGATTTTCTAAAAACTTGTTTAGAAAAATTCATGAGATTTATCCAAGTCGTATCTGCACTCAAAGAACCACAAAAAGATCTATCAGAAGAAGAAGATTTAGAAGCGACTGGAAAAATTGATACCACCATTGAAGATGTTGATATGTCAGCTGAAGATTGGGTAGAACAAGCAAGCGAAAAAGTAAATGCAGTAGAAGGCGATACCTATGTAAAATTGAACCGTGGCATTTTGACCGTTGATCAATTGAACGCCCTCCTCGCTTCGATGCCTATGGAATTAACTTTTGCTGATAGCAATAATCAATTTTTATTTTATAACTACACCGATGAAAAAGAAGATATGTTTGCCGGACGTGTACCAGGCCAAGTGGGAAATCCGTTAGCCAACTGTCATCCACCCGCTACTTATCAAAACGTAAAATGGGTCCTTTCACAGTTACGTCATGGTAACGAAGACGTGGTTCGGATTCATGTGCCCACACACGGCCCAGATAAATACGTCGTTCATAGTTATCAAGCAATGCGTGATGAAGAAGATAACTATATGGGCGTAAATGAATATATCTTAGATTTTCAACCAATTATTGATTGGTACTTGCAACAAACTGGCCAAAGACTTGCAAAAGATGAAACGGTTGAAGTTGATGCCACCTCAAGTGCTTCAACTAAACAAACGGAACCAGTTGACAGTGTGTCAGGAGCCTCAGAAAAAGATAGCGTTACTGTAGAAGCCGATGTTGTATCTGGTGCTTCTGAAAAAGCAGATGACACTGAAGCTGTTGATAGTGTATCTAGCGCTTCAATCAAATCTTAATTTAAATAATCAAAAACTGATCATTGCTATCAAGGCAATAATCAGTTTTTTTTATGTTATTTAAAAGGTTGAGTACCGGCGCCTTTTTCAAATAAACCAGTATAATCACTAGAAACGTCAAGATACCCCGTATAATCACCATTAGGTACTTTAGCAGTAGGGCTGAATTGCCAAGCGCCATAATTTGTTTGCCATAAATCATCACTTGATGGTTCGAATGGATATTGTGCCATCCAAGTATTCTCAGCTCCAACAGTATTACTTACAGCACTTCGATATAGATACCCAGCACCAGTATAAACGCCATGTTTTTCATAACCGCCATCGCTCAATACTTTCCAAAAATCATTTAGAGAAGAGGCAACATTATCATTTTCAGTTGACGGATCTTCCATATCAGCAAAAATCATCACTTTTTTATCCAAGTCATTTTCTTGCAAGAAAGACAAAAGATGGTTCGCTTCGGCTTTAGCTTCTTTTGAAGTAGCAAAATTTGCATAATGATAAAGATTGACATTCAAACCAGCATTAGCCGCATATTCGATTTGTTCAAGTGCATAAGGGTTCGTATAATTAGAAGATTGGGTTGTTTTAACCACAACCGATTGAACGCCTTTATCTGCCAAAATTTTATAATCATTTTGTGTCATTTCCCCTTGATAGGAGGAGACATCGATTGCGTCTTGCGGTGGTCGCGTAGTATCACCAATATCAAATACATCTGTCGAAGTACTAGCTGCAGCTTGGCTAAAATTAGATCCAACTCCAGGTTCACCTGTATAAGACATTGTATTCTCTGTAGCAGCCGCTTCTTCTTGTGCATTGACATTAGCCTTTATAGCAAAAAAGCTAAAAATCAAACAAGCTGCTATACCTACCTTCACGAAAAAATGCTGTTTTGCTCTCGCATTTGAATAAATAAAAACCATCCTTTCTAAAAATTCATTTATTTTTTAACGATACCAGGAAGTTTTTATAATGTAAACTTTTTTATTATTTTTATTATTTGCTAACCAGATACTAAAACAAAAAAAGCCCCTCCATTGAGAAAATACTCAATAGAAGGGCCACTATATAATAACCAGTGCTCAATCAATCATTACTGATGACAATCTTTCCTACCGCATGATTGGTTTCACTGAGTTCATGCGCTTGATAAATCCCTTTTTGTGTCAAAGGATACGTCGTTGCAATGATACTTTTTAATTTACCGGTTTTCATATAACCTGCTAGTACTTGTAATTGTTCACTATTTTCGTCTAGCCAAATCCCTTTGGCATTGATTTGTTTTTCTTTGGCCAAATTTTCATTTTCAATAGATGCAAGACTGATCAAATAGCCATCTGGTTTAAGTACTTCCATGCTTTTTTGCTGCATTTCACTACCACCTAAAGCATCAATGACTAAATCAGCTTGTGACACGATCTTTTCAAAATCAGTGGTATGATAATCAATTGTTTCATCAGCTCCTAAAGATTTTAAAAGCTCATGGTTTTTCTTGCTAGCCGTTGTATAAACATAAGCGCCTTGAAGTTTCGCTAGCTGAATAGCAAAAGTTCCAACTCCGCCAGAACCCGCGTGAATCAAGACTTTTTGACCAGCTTGTAACTTCCCATGGTCAAATAATACTTGATAAGCTGTTAATCCAGCCAAAGGAACGGCTGCGGCTTCTTTATAAGAAATATTTTCTGGAATTTTTACTAATAGGTTTTCATCAACAACGGTATAATCGGCGTAGGTGCCAAACCTTGTGGTCGCTGGTCGGGCAAATACCTGATCACCAACTTGCCATTGTGTAACGTCAGAGCCTACCTCTTCAATCACGCCAGCAACATCCCAACCTAAAATGATCGGAAAATTCCAAGGATATTTTTGTTGTAAGTATCCTTCACGTAATTTCCAATCAATCGGATTAATTGAAGTTGCACGTACACGTACTAAAACTTGGTTTTTTGCCAATTCAGGCAATGAGACATTCCTTTCTTGAAGTTGCTCTTTGCCACCATATTGGTTAATAATAATCGCTCTTGTATCCAAATTCTATCCCCCATTTTCATCTTTTGTTTATCAGACTATCAATAAAAGACAGATATCTGCTTAAAACATACTATTGTTGTGCATATTTTCGTTGAAAATCAGCAATCGTTTGATATTCAGTTTTCAATTGTCGAGTTAACCGAATATAGATCGGAACAAGTTCACGATAAACAGCGAAATGATCCGGATTGGGCGCATAAGTTTCTGTTTTACCAACAAAGTTTCGAACTTCATCTAATTCGTCAATTGCGCCAATGGATTTCATCCCAACAACGGCAGCTCCCAAACAAGAAGATTCAAAAGCTTGAGGTATGGTCACTGGCCGTTCAAAAACATCCGACAACATTTGACGCCACAATTCTGAACGAGCAAAACCACCAGTAGCTAAGATAGTATTAGGTTGACCCAGTACTTCTTCTAAGGCTAGAAGAACTGTATATAAGTTATAAACAATGCCTTCAAGTACAGCGCGAACCATATGCGCGCGGGTATGCATTTGCGTTAAGCCAAAGAAGGAGCCACGAGCGTTGGCATCCCATATAGGCGCACGTTCTCCTCCAAGGAACGGATGAAACAATAACCCATCTGAACCAGCTGGAACTTGAGCCGCAATTTCGGTCAACAAGTCATAACTATCTTTTTCTAAAAGGTCCGCCGTACTTTTTTCAGCGTCAAACAAGTTATCTCGTGCCCAAGAGAAAACGACACCCCCATTATTAACCGGGCCTCCAATAACCCACAAGTCCTTAGTTAACGCATAACAAAAAATACGGCCTTTCGGATCAGTAACTGGGTGATCACTTACCATTCGAATAGCACCAGAAGTACCAATTGTTACGGCAGCGACCCCTGGATCAATGGCATTTACACCTAGGTTAGATAATGCCCCATCAAATGCCCCTTGAACAAAAGTAACATCTTGTGGACAGCCAGTAATTTTGGCGTATTCGTCTTTCATACCGGAAAATTGTTCATAAGCATCCACGACTTCTGGTAATTGTTTTTGACTAATACCAACGAATGCTAAAGCTTTATCGTCCCATTGTAAGTCAAAGATATTGTACAACCCAGTACAGCTAGCGACTGACACGTCCATTTGCCAGGTGCCAAATAAGCGATAAAGAATGTATTCCTTAATCCCACAATAATAAGCGGCATTATTATAAACTTCAGGTACATCTTCTTTTAACCATAAAATTTTGCACAACAAAGACATAGGGTGAATAGGCGTACCGGTACGTTCATACAATTCTTGTCCTTGCTCCGAGTTTTTAATTTCTTTAGCAGCATTAGAGGCTCTCGTATCGCCCCAAGTAATAATCCGGGTTAACGGTTGATAATTTTCATCTAATGCAATCAAACTTTGGTTCGCACTAGAAAAGGAAACAACTTTTAATTTATCTTTTTGCCAATCAATTTGACTAACCATTTTTTTTAAGCCAGCAGTAACAGCTTCCAAAATATCTTCTGGTTCTTGTTCAGCCATGCCTGTCGCATCACGAAGTAATTCGTAGGAATTGCTTGTATGGTCAATCACTTTCCCTTTTAAATCATATAAAACAGCTTTAGTGCTGGTCGTTCCAATATCCATTCCGATAACATAATCCATTTACTAAAACATCCTTTCTTTTTTCGTGCAATTATAGTATTAAAGAAAGACCATAAACACAAACTAATCCAGTTACTGATAGAACAGAAGTCAACGTCGTCCAAGTTAAAAATGTTTCTTTTAATGAAAGACCGAAGAATTCTTTAATCATCCAAAAACCAGCGTCATTTACATGGTCAGCAAAGATACTACCTGCACCTACAGCAAGAACCATCAAAGCAGGGTTAACTCCAGTTTGAGCAATCAAAGGCGCTACCAAGCCTGCCCCTGTCATCGCTGCTACTGTAGAAGAACCTAAACTTACGCGCAAAATGGCGGTTACAAGCCAAGCAGCAAAAATTGGCGAAAGGTTAACATCGGTAAATAAGGAAGAAATATATTCCGAAATGCCGCCTTCAACTAACACTTGTTTAAGAGCACCGCCACCGCCAATGATAAATAACATCATGGCGATTTGTGTCACAGCTTCTTCCACTGTAGTGCTTATTTCTTTCATCGAGCGTTTTTGTTTAAAGCCCATTGTATACATAGCAAATAACAGTGATAAAAGCATGGCAACGTTAGGATCACCAATAAATTCGATTCCTTGTTGCAGCGGACCTTCAGATAAGCCACCACCTAAAATCGTCGCTACACCAATTAAAATCACTGGCATCATGGCAGTACAAACACTGGTCCAAAAAGGTGGCGTTTCATCTAATTCAAACTCTTTTACTTCACCTAGTCCAGGAATTTTATCTTGGATGCGATATACTTTGGGATAAAATTTATGCAAACAATAGTTAAAAATTGGACCTGAAACAATGATGGTTGGTATCGCCACAATTAAACCAAGTAAAATCACTTGCCCAATATCCGCACTCATAATCCCAGAAATTGCCGTGGGTGCTGGATGAGGTGGAATAAACCCGTGCATTACATTTAAAGTTGCAGCCATCGGCACTGCCAAAGTTAGAAGTGGAATCTCCAGTTCTCTGGCAATAACAAAAATAATAGGCAGCAAAACAACGAGACCTACTTCAAAGAACAAGGCTAATCCGACAATGAAAGAAGCAATGATTACCGCAATTTGGATTTGTCTTTTACCAAATTTGTCAATCAAGGTATTGGCGATGCGATAACCGCCCCCAGAGTCAGAAACCAATTTACCAATCATGGATCCCATACCAAAAATAATGGCCAGATCCCCTAATTGATCACCCATACCAGAAGTGATAATTTCGGGTAATTGATCTAGTGGAATACTTAAAGCTAAGCCAACTAAAAAAGCAGTGGCTATTAAAGAAATAAAGGTATTTAGTTTCACTTTAACGATTAAAAAAATCAAAAAAGCGACGCCTAATGCAACAATTAATAATTTCATTCAAACTTTCCTCCAACTGAATATTTTGTAAAACGTACTTTGTACAAGCCCCCTTAAATACCAAATGGGAAAGGCCACTTATTGATGTTACACGTAGTGACTCACGTAATGATATCATTTTTTTATCCTCTCTCTATTTTAATAGAAATTATTCGTTATGCAAAGAAAAGACCATAGAAAAAACAATGGCTCAACATAAAATCTTTATCTGCTTGCTCCACTCCTACTTTTTCATCTGGTTAACGACTTACTATTTGACAGTAAACAATAAAAAAAGGTATGATAATGATGATTTACTTCCTAATTTGTTGTCGTTAGATTGATAATAATGACTGGATGAACTCTACACCCTTAAAAAATGAGAGGAGCAACTTTTATGGTAAAATGGTTAAAAACGTCAAAAATCGCCATGTGGATTTTAACAGTTTTACGTGTGTATTTAGGTTTTCAGTGGGCTGTTTCCGGCTGGACAAAAGTGTCAGGTAGTTTTAGCGCTCAAGGACTAATCCAAGGAGCAATAGAAACGCCCGTAGCAGATGACGCAGGCGCCAATGCCTATCCATGGTACACCAACTTTTTAGAAAGTGCTGTATTGCCTAATATTGACTTATTTGACTTTATGGTCTCATGGGGAGAATTATTGGTAGGCTTAGGTTTGTTATTTGGAGCATTAACAACCGCTGCAGCATTTTTTGGTATGGTAATGAACTTCAGCTATTTATTAGCAGGTACTGTTTCTGTCAATCCGTTATTTATACTTATCCAACTTTTTATCCTAATTGCGGGTTTTAATGCAAGTAAAGTCGGACTTGATTATTGGATCATTCCTTTTTTAAGAGACAAAATTCCTTTTTTGAAAAAACAGGCAGATATTCGCTACTAAACAGCATCTTATAACGAAAAAAAGCTGGGAGTCGTTTTCTTACGACTTCCAGCTTTTTTCGTATGCTTAGCTAAGCTAACATTACATGTACGGAACAATGGACATAGCCATTGATAGAATAAATACCACGACGGCAACAATTAACCAAAACCAAGGGCCGGTAAAGAATGCGCCTGTTTTCGTTTGTATTGTTGAATCTTTTTTTGTGTCATTGATCGCATGTTTTACGGCTAAACGAATAATCGCATAAATACCCGCCGCCAACGCTACATACGTTAATATCGGTGAAAGCATCGATATTATACCCATACTTGTTGACATCATAAAATCACTCTTCTTCCTTGTATAATAATGAAGATTCCAACAGAGAAAAAGTAGGTGTTTTGTCTCTGTTGGAATGGACTTTTTACAGATCACCTATATTTTCAAAAGGCAATCAACTAATTCCTTCTTTGAAATTAACATAAAAAGTTGCAAAAATGCAACTAATATTAAGCAACCTTTAGATTCCCCTTAACGAAAACTTTTTCTTCATTTAAAGCTCGTTGTTTTGATCCACATTGGTCATTGCTAACGAATCAACCCAATCCGCAAATTGTTGCTGGCTAACTTGTCCTGAAGCTATTGCAGCTTCTTTTAAGGTTGTTCCTTCTTTTTCAGCTTTTTGAGCGATTTTTGCACTGGCTTCATAGCCAATATGAGGCGAAAGCGCAGTTACTAGCATTAAAGATTGGTCAACAAGTTTTCCCATATGAGATTCATTTGCCTCTAGCCCTTGTAAACATTTTTCAGTAAACGAGGTGATCGTACCAGCCAATAAGTCAGCAGATTCTAAAAAACTTGCAATTAAAACTGGTTTATAGACATTCATTTCAAAGTTGCCTTGGCTAGCAGCAACGGTGATCGTCGTATCATTTCCTATCACCCGAGTAGCTGCCATCGTCAAAGCTTCTATCTGAGTTGGATTCACCTTCCCTGGCATAATGGAAGATCCGGGCTCATTGGCAGGAATAGACAATTCGCCATAACCTGCTCGAGGCCCAGAAGCTAAAAAACGTAAGTCGTTCGTAATTTTCATTAAATCTCCTGCTAAAGTTTTCAAGACACCATGCATTGTGTTTAATTGTGAATGAGCAGCTAGACCGTAAAATTTATTTGTTTTTGTCGTAAAAGAGATTTGATAGCTCGCCGATAATTTTATTGCAATCTTTTGGGCTAACTCTGGATGAGCGTTTAGCCCAGTGCCCACAGCAGTAGCCCCTATTGCGAGCTCATGTAAACTAGGTTCTATTTCTTCTAAATAATGCAAATCATGAACAAGCATACTTTGATAGCCAGATAGTTCTTGGCCAAAAGTAATAGGCGTTGCGTCTTGTAAATGAGTACGACCTATTTTCACAGTATACCAATAGGTTTGCTTTTTCTCATCCAATGTTTGAATCATCTTCTGACAAGCAACTTTCACTTCAATTATTGCTTGTGCAGCTGCAACATTCATCGCTGTGGCAAAAAGATCATTGGAACTCTGCCCTTTGTTCACATCATCGTTAGGTGAAAGGGCAACCTTAGGCTGTTTATCATTAACGAGATGGGCAATGACTTCATTCACATTCATATTGGTATGAGTTCCAGAACCCGTTTGATAAACGACCAGTGGGAAGTGCTGAAACAAATGTTCGTCAGATAAAGCGTTTAGATAATCAACAGTTGTGCAAATAGCTTCTGCTTTCGCTTTTTCCAATTCACCGAGTTCAGTATTTGCTTGTGCAGCTGCTTTTTTTAATTGCAAAAGCGCTTTAATAATTGGCAATGGCATTTTTTCACCCGTAGTAAAATTGCGACGGCTACGCTCAGTTTGTGGACCCCACCATGCTTTTGTTGGGATCTCTACATCTCCAAGCGAATCTGTTTCTACTCTCACATTGCTTTGTTTGTCTTTCATCGCTTTCATTCTCTCTTTCAAAAGTTTATTATATACTGCTATACTAGCACCTGGGTCCTTTTTTGTAAAAAATTCGTAGGCCCCAGACTTATATAATTTTTTTACCACAAATCAAAAGAAATTGTTATAATAAAATTAATAGGATTTGTGGGGTGAAAAGTCATGAAAAAACGTATTATTTTAATATGGATTATAGGGATTATCCTTTTTGTCATTAGTGTCTCTTACCTGATACGTTTAAGCCAACGTGATGATGACTTTTTTCTGGAAGAATCAACGGAAGAAGTCGAGGAACCATCTGAAACAACAAGCAGTTCTACAGCGCAAAATGCTAAGCCACAGGTAATTTTGGAAAACTTTGGAGAAGATTGGTTGAATTTTTCTACTACTGCTGAAAGAAACCAACAAGTAGAAAAATACATGACAGACGATGCCATCGAGACAAACCAGCTAGACACTGATTCAGAAGAAGAACAAGAAAGCCGCGGAACGATAAAAACAATTACCCAAGATATTGAACAGCCACAAAGATATCTTTTACTGGGTGAAGAAACTACACAAGGAGAAACCAAAGAAGTACTTTTAGAAGTAGTCTTAACTGACGAGCCTTCACCTAAGGTTAATCAGTTTGAATTCAGCTATACAGAATAAAATATTATAACTGCTTAAAAATAGTGCTGGCGATCATTTTTTGATTACCAGCACTAAAAATTAGGATGTCATTTTAATCTGTTACTTCTAAATTAACAGTACCCACGTTTTCAAATTCAGCTTTGTAATGTCCTGTTTTCAATGGTTCCGGTAATACAAAGGTACCAGAAGAAATAAATTGCCCAGTTTCTATTTTTTTCCCGTGTTTTTCCAATTCTTTGGCTAACCAAACCA
>JAKDZT010000257.1 GCA_030462125.1 Tetragenococcus sp. | reverse complement strand
ATAATGCTTCAGTTGTTTGCAATAACAACTTATAAAGAATTTTATTGTTAAAACACTGAAAAGGTTGATACATTTAATGGTAAGATTTTATTTTTTTTTTCAAATAAAAAAACTGAATTAAAGCACAAAGCAACTTCCCTAATGACTAACTTTTGTGCTATGATAAGCTCGTACTATGAATGGTGGTGTAAAATTTTGAGCGTTGCATTAGTAGTTACAGTTACACTAGTTATGGGAGTTATTTTTGTCAACGGTTGGACCGATGCACCTAATGCGATCGCTACTGCCGTATCGACTCGGGTACTAAAACCAAATATGGCTATTGGTATCGCAGTTGTAATGAACTTTTTAGGCGCATTAATAATGACCATTTTTAACGCTCAGGTAGCAGAAACAATTAGTAATATCGTATCTTTTGAAGCGCAAGGCCAGGTAGATGTTGCTCATATTGCTTTAGCGGCAGCCTTGTTTTCTATTGTCGTTTGGACAGTGGCCGCCTGGTACTTTGGAATTCCGACAAGCGAGTCGCATGCTTTAATTGCTGGGTTAACAGGTTCTGCTATGGCGTTGAGTGGTTTAGACGCAGTTAATGGTCAAGAATGGCTAAAAGTTATTATCGGTTTGCTTTTTTCAACCATATTTGGTTTTGGCGGCGGCTATCTTGTCACTAAACTTATTAGTTTTTTATTTTATAATTCCTCCAGAAGAAGGGTGAACAAGTTCTTTACTTGGGGGCAAGCTGTTGCGGCAGCTGCAAATGCTTTTTTACATGGGGCACAAGATGGCCAAAAATTTATGGGTGTTTTCATGTTAGGCTTATACTATAATGGTTTAGCTGAAAAATCTGGAAATGGATTTGTTATCCCCATCTGGGTTATGGCACTTTGTTCGCTTACCATGGGAATCGGAACTTCAATTGGTGGAATGAGAATTATCAAATCTGTGGGAATGGATATGGTAAAGCTTGAAACTTACCAAGGCTTTTGTTCTGACTTAAGTACCGCGATTTGTTTATTTTTTGCTTCCATGTTTGGAATTCCAGTTTCCACGACACATACAAAAACGACCGCAATTATGGGTGTAGGTGCTTCAAAGCGTCTTTCTAGTGTGGATTGGTCGATTGTAAAAGATATGATTTCAGCTTGGGTACTGACGTTTCCAGGTTGTGGTTTGATTGCTTATATTATGGCTAAACTTTTTGTGGGAATTTTTTAAGGAGAGATAAAAAGTGGGAAGAAAAAAGCAATATGATTATTTTAAAAAAATGGAACAACTTGCTGAAAATGTACATATTGCAGCAGAAATTTTAGAAGAAATCGTAGATAACTATTCTACAACGGACTTTTCTGAAAGAGCCGAGAAAATCCATGAAATTGAAAAAAATAGTGATCAAATTGTCGAAGAATTAACAAATGAGTTATATGACGCATTTATTACACCGATCGAACGAGAAGACATTTTAGTCGTTTCGGAACGCTTAGATGATATTTTAGATGGGATTAATGCAATGACTTATTTATTTGAAAACCTAGTGATTACTCAGATGCGCGCAGAAACAGATAAACTCGCTGCTTTAGTAACAGAAGCAGCAAAAGGTGTGCATGAAGCAATGAAAGAGTTTCCTAAATTAAAAAATTCTAAAGACTTAAAAAAACTGATCTCAGACGTTAATTACGTTGAATCACAAGGTGATCGTTTGTACAGTCGTTTGAAAAAACACTTATTTAGTAAAGAGCAGGATGTACTGGAAATTGTTAAATGGAAAGAGATTTACGATGGTTTTGAGTTAATTATAAATTATCATGAAGATGCTGTTGATCTTATCGATGGTATGATTATCAAAAATACTTAAATAAAAAACCAAGAGCATATATAAACTCTTGGTTTTTTTAAATGTTTTTACATTGCGACCATCCAGTAAATGATCAATACGATACCCAAAACAATACGATACCAACCAAAAGCGGTGAAGTCATTTTTCTTAAGATAATTCAATAAGAATTTAATAGCTAGGATTGAAACAATAAATGAAATCACTGTTCCAATAAGTAAAATGATCGTTCCGGTAAAGTCAAAACTGTTGCCAGTGCCTAAAAATTTCAAGATTTTAATAAAACTAGCACCAAACATCGTTGGAATACCTAGGAAAAAAGAAAACTCAGTGGAAACAAAACGCGAACCACCAATCAAAATAGCTCCTAATATCGTAGCGCCAGACCTAGATGTTCCTGGAACTAAAGAAAGAACTTGAAACATTCCTACAATTAAAGCAAATTTATAGGTGATTTCATTTAATTGGGCAATTTTAGGTGTCCGATTTTGATTTCTTTTTTCCACTAGAATAAATGCAACACCATAAATAATCAACACAATAGCGACAGGTAAAAATTTATGCAGATGTGCATCTAACCAATCGTCTAAAAAGATCCCTATGATTCCTGAGGGAATGATTGCTACAATTACGCGAAACCATAATTGCCAGGTAGCATTTTTTTGGGTAGTGTTCTTATTTGAAGCAAATGGATTTAACTTATTAAAGTATAAGACGACGACAGCTAAAATCGCGCCTAATTGAATGACTACATTGAACATCGACATAAATGCTTCGCTTGCTTCTAAACGAACAAATTCATCTGCCAAAATAAGATGTCCAGTGCTGCTGATAGGTAACCATTCCGTGATACCTTCAATGATACCTAAAATGATCGCTTTAATGACATTTGTAAAAAACATATTTTCAATCCCTTCTTAAGTA
>JAKDZT010000256.1 GCA_030462125.1 Tetragenococcus sp. | reverse complement strand
TTAAACTATTTCAATTAAAATGGAAAACTAGAAATACAAGGATACGCTACTTTATTTTTATGTTTAACTACCATAAAGTACATTTTTCTGTACATTCAAAAAGTTATACTTTCCTTTGAAACCTGCTTGACCCCTACCATCTACTTATCAAGTTCTTAATAATCCTTGCTATTGCTTTCTCTATCCTGCTCTATCTCATTTAGTTATCTTTACTCTAAGCACAGTGTGTACTCAATATGCAAATAGGCCGCCCAACTATTCATCAGTAGGACGACCTTCAAGTCATTTAGAAAGTTCATTTATGATATTACCCAATCTTGACTTTCTTCAATTAAGCTATCATGGATTTCTTTTACATTTTCGATATTGCCTTGTTTGCCTAGCCAAACTTTATGAGCACTAATTAAACGTTCAGTATAGTTTCTAGCCCAACGAGCATTGCTACGCTTTTTTTCTGGTAGTGCTGTATACATATTTATTACAACTTTTTCTAACAAACTAGTATTCACTTTCCAATCTTTAGTAATCGATGAGCTAACAATTTGAGCGATTTGTTCAGGCGTATAAGATTCAAATTCAATATGAAGGGGGACTCGTGAACGTAGCCCGGGATTTTCATCCAAAAATTGTTGCATAGGCTCTGTATATCCAGCAAAAATAGTAACAAACTTATCTCGGTCATTTTCTAGCTCAGTAATAAAAGTTTCTAAAGCTTGTTTTCCAAAGTCATTTTCTGAGCGATTTTGTGTCAATTGATAAGCCTCATCTACAAATAATACACCGCCCATAGCATTTCTGATGATTTTTCCAGTTTTTTCTTCAGTTTGACCAACGTACTGACCCACTAAGTCTTTTCGTGAAACTTCATTAACCGTACCTTTAGATAAGATACCTAGGTTATAAAAAAGTTGTGCAACGATTCGGGCAACAGTGGTTTTTCCAGTACCTGGTTGTCCTGCAAACACCATATGATAGGAGGGGGCTTGACTATCAGGTAGATCTTTTTCATACTTTTGTTCTGTTTTTACTCGTTCTACTAATTGATGTACAAATGTTTTGACGGTCAGTAAGCCGATCAAATTATCTAGTTGCTCTAACAATTCTAATGTAGTATTTTCTTTTTCTGATACGTCACTGCCAAATAGCTCTTCAATATCACTTCTCTTAATTTTGTCAACTGCTCGGTCTTCTTCTCTTAAACTATTGGACGCTACAATTCCTAAAAGTTTATCGTTTAAGTTTCGTATCCATCGACCATTTCCATGATCAACATCAAAAGCATAAGCTTTCTTTACTTCTTCTCTATAATATTCGTGGTCAAAATGAAATTGTTCTTTTTCTAACTGTCGGCATCCTATTTCTGCAATTTCTTCTCCGCTATAGTCTGGAAAAGTAAAGACGTTTGAAATTCGTGATTTTAAACCAGGATTCATTTCAACGAAGTCTTGCATTTCATCTGTATATCCAGCAAAAATAATCATTAGATCTGATCGATGATCTTCCATATATTTCAAGATTGTATCAATTGCTTCTTGTCCCCAATTTGTTTGTCCTTCTTGGTTCAAAGAATAGGCTTCATCTATGAAAAGCACGCCACCTAAAGCTTTGTTTAGAACTTCCTGAGTTTTTATTGCTGTTCCTCCAACCACATCAGCCACTAAGTCTTGCCGTGTTACTTCTACATAATTATCGGAAGGAAGCAGACCTTCTTCGTTCATGATTTGCCCTACTAAACGAGCAACCGTGGTTTTTCCTGTACCAGGATTTCCTAAAAATTCTGCATGAAAAGATTGATTTAACGGAGTTAATCCTTTATCCACTCTTTTTTTACTAAAAAGTGATAGATCAATGAACTTTCTTATTTCTCGCTTTACTTTATCAATTCCTATCATCTGTTCTAATTGCATCAGTGCATTTTCACTAGGAGCAACAGTATCTTGACTTTCTTCTTGCTGTTCATCTTCATAAATGTTCTCTTGCATTTGTTGACTATCTTCATAATTTTTTTCTTGTACTTGTTGGTCTCCTTCCTGAGCTTTCTCTTGTACTTGTTGATCAAGTAGTTCAATGTTTGCCCCGGGTATTTTTACTTCGTCTGATATATTCTTAAATGAAGTCACAACATGTTCTTTATCAATATTACTTTCCTGTACCTGAACTTTACTATCAGTAATTTTGGCATAAAATCCTTCACTGGGAACACCCAAATAATCACTAAAAAATAATGAACCTTCTTCCAAATACATAGCAAATTTTTCTGGAAAAACCTCAGCAAAATAAATTTTATCTGCGCGTGTTTCCGAGTGATTAGTTAGTATTAGACTATTGCGAATTCGTGAAAACTGAATTTTAAACGTTGAGCTATTAGCCGAAAGAGCTTGAACATCAGAACTGACCAACTCTGCCGAGCTTCCATTACTAATATGGACCCCTAAGTCAATGGCAAATTGATTATATATTTCTGAATTATGTAATAAAATTTTTGAAAAATTTTCACCATAAATTGTGGGGTAACCATTACCTTGGCCATAAAAAATAACATTCTCAGCTTCTAGAAACCCTTTCTCTTTTAAATTAACCGTATTTTTCCCTGGATAGCCTTCTAGAGATAAATTACGCAAAGCGATTTTATTATTGTTAGAATGAAAATCACCTCTAATTATGACATCTTTTGGTGATTTGCCTAATCCTTGGAAGGTTAAATTATTTACTAAAACTTGAAAGTTCAAAAATACAGTTCATCCCTTGATAAATAAACGTTT
>JAKDZT010000044.1 GCA_030462125.1 Tetragenococcus sp. | reverse complement strand
CAAAAAGGTCCTTTTTTAACACTACGACTCATGGTGAACCTCCTTTTTAAAATGCGTTACACACGTCTAATAAATTACTTCGATTTACGACGGCTAACAATATGTTTGTTAGATGCCTTGTTCTTCTTACGTGTTTTCAAGCCAACTGCTTTTTGTCCCCAAGGAGAAAGTGGAGCTACACGTCCAACAGGTGCTCTTCCTTCCCCACCACCATGTGGGTGATCGTTAGGGTTCATAACACTACCACGAACAGTTGGTCGTGTGTGCATCCAGCGAGAACGACCCGCTTTTCCGACAGTAATCAATTCATGTTGTTCATTGCCGACTGAACCAATTGTTGCGCGACAAGTGGCTAAAATCATACGAACTTCACCTGAACTCAAGCGAACTAATACGTATTTTCCTTCGTTACCAAGAACTTGTCCGTTAGTACCAGCAGAACGAACCAATTGTCCGCCTTTTCCTGGTTTTAGTTCAACATTATGAACAGTGGTACCTACTGGAATATCTTTCAAAGGCAAGCTGTTACCGACTTTCACGTCAGCATCGCTTCCTGAACGAACTGTTGTTCCGACTTTCAAGCCTTTTGGTGCTAGAATGTAGGATTTCACGCCATCTTCATAATGAATTAACGCAATGTTTGCAGAACGGTTTGGATCATATTCAATCGATTTAACAGTCGCAACGACGTTATCTTTATTGCGTTTAAAGTCGACCATACGGTATTGACGTTTATGCCCACCGCCTTGGTGACGTACAGTAATACGTCCGTCGTTATTACGGCCCGCATTATTTTTTAATGGTTCCATTAATGATTTTTCTGGTTTTGTTGATGTGATCTCGGCAAAATCAGAGCTTGTCATATGACGGCGACCATTTGTAATAGGTTTATACTTTTTAAGTGCCACGTCTTTCCCTCCTATTTTAATTTTTTAAACAGCTATTTTAACTTATTCAGCTGCGAAAATTTCAATTTCTTTTGAGTCTTCTGTTAAGGATACGACTGCTTTACGGCGATTTCTCGTATATCCTTGATATTGACCCATACGTTTTGGTTTAGGGTGTACATTGAGAATATTTACATTTGCTACTTTTACGCCAAAAGCTGATTCAACCGCTTGTCTTACCAAGGTTTTGTTCGCTTTTGTGTCAACTTCAAATGTATATTTCTTTTCGTCCATATCAAGCATTGTTTTTTCAGTGATAATAGGGCGTTTGATTACATCTAGTAAATTCATTATGCAAGCACCTCCTCAATTTGAGTAAGAGCAGTTTGAGTGGTTAACACTTTATCACTCGTTGCAACATCTAATACTGTCACATTGTCAGAAGTAACCACCGTTACATTTGACAAATTGCGAGCAGATAAAGCTGCAGATTCATTTTCTGGTTCTACAACGACCAATAATTTTGCATCGATCGACAAGTTTTCTAATACATTCTTGAATTCTTTTGTTTTTGGTGTATCAAAGTTTAATGTATCGACAACAACAAAATTATCGTCAGCAACTTTTTCTGATAATACAGATTTAAGTGCCAAGCGACGAACTTTTTTAGGAAGTTTGTAGCCATAAGAACGTGGGGTTGGTCCAAATACTGTCCCACCACCACGCCATTGCGGTGCGCGGATAGAACCTTGACGGGCACGTCCAGTCCCTTTTTGACGCCATGGTTTCTTACCACCGCCAGCAACTTCGCTACGGTTTTTCACATCATGCGTTCCTTGTCTTAACGAAGCACGTTGCATTGTAATAGCATCAAAAACAACTGATTCATTCGGTTCGATCCCGAAAATTCCTTCATTTAATGTGACTTCGCCATTTTGGCTACCATCTTGTTTGAATAATACTACATTTGGCATTCCTTAGTTCCTCCTTTCTTCCTATCTAATTATCTTGCTTTCACAGCAGTTTTAATAGTAATCAATGAATTTTTCGCTCCAGGAATGTTTCCTCTTATTAAAAGAACATTGCGGTCGGTATCTACTCGTACAATATCTAAATTTTGAATAGTTACGCGATTGCCTCCCATACGACCTGGAAGTTTTTGTCCTTTTAATACGTGTTTAGGTTCGATTGGACCCATACCGCCGGGTTTACGATGGAAACGAGAACCATGTTTTTCTGGCCCGCGACCTTGACCATGACGTTTGATAACGCCTTGGAAGCCTTTGCCTTTGCTTGTTCCTGTGACGTCAACAACATCGCCAGCTTCAAATGTGTCAACTTTAATTTCCGATCCTACTTCTAAGCCCTCAAGCTCCACATTCTTGAATTCGCGAATGAAGCGCTTAGGAGCCGTGTTTGCTTTTGCAACATGACCTTTGGCAGGTTTGTTACTCAAAATTTCACGTTTATCTTGATAACCGACTTGAACAGCTTCATAGCCATCATTTTCAACTGTTTTAAGTTGTAAAACAACGTTAGGTTCAGCTTCAATAGCCGTTACCGGAATTAGTTCGCCAGATTCAGTGAAGATTTGAGTCATTCCCACTTTTTTCCCTAAGATTCCTTTAGTCATGATTACACCTCCAATGATTAATTATAGTTTAATTTCAATATTTACACCTGATGGTAAGTCTAGCTTCATCAAAGCATCAACTGTTTTAGGTGTTGGGTTTACAATGTCGATTAGACGTTTATGTGTGCGCATTTCAAATTGTTCGCGTGAATCTTTGTATTTATGTGGTGACCGGATAACGGTATATACACTGCGTTGTGTTGGCAATGGAATCGGACCTGAAATAGCCGCTCCTGTCCTTTGTGCAGTTTCTACGATTTTATCCGCTGATTGATCTAAAACACGATGTTCATACGCTTTTAAACGGATACGAATTTGTTGTTTTGCCATTGTTTTCCCTCCTTCGCCTATTTTGAAAGTAGACATAGCTCCACGAAAATTTCCGCTACGCTCGGCCGTGGCAAAGCTTCCGGGCGTGTCGCAACCTCTCGTTTCCTAGCCACTGGTTTTTTTACTCGAGGGGGGTATCCCTCGGAAAAAAGCACCTTTTACATTATATTATGCCAAAGCTCGAATAGCAAGCTTTTTTTCTTATAAATTTTACCTTTCAGGAAAAGTTTTCAAGTTTATTTTCAAAAAAGACCCGGAGAACAAATTGCTCCCCGGATCTTTTATAGAATAGAAGAAATAGCCCTTTTTAGTGGGAAATATAAAAAAGAGACAAGTACTGCTGTCAAAACAACGTTGACTACCGTTGCTGGTAAAGAAAGTGCAGCGGTGGTAAAAGCTGTCGGCAGATTCATACCCAAATAGAGTTGTCGAACGGTGTTTTTAAGTTGTGTCATAATTAATTTAACAATTCCAGTTCCCGTAGCGATAATAATGATTTGCCAAATACGAGTCGGATTTTTTTGATAAATTAAAAATAACCCGTAAGCAGCAGCCCCAACAATAAAACTTTCTACTATGAAATAAGGAGCTTCTGCTGCATAGCCATTCAACATGTCAAAGATAGCAAACCCTAGCCCCCCAGCTAGGGAACCTTTAACATAGCCTAAAAATAAAACGGAGAGAAGTAATACAGCATTGCCTAAATGAACAAAAGCGCCCGTTGGCAGAGGGATTTTGATCATGGTTCCAATAACAGTTAGCGCCGTAAAAAGAGCCACCATTACGACATTTCTAGTCGTTATCTTCATTTCCCGCTACCATCCTTTTTTCTGCTTGGTTATAAGCTCCGTGCCAGACATGCCCTACATACGGATTGATAGATACCCCGTGTTCAATCCCAGCAGCTACAAATGCTTTGGCTGTTTTACAAGCTTCTAATACCGAATATCCCTTAGCAATCCCAGCGGCAATCGCTGCCGCGAAAGTACAGCCAGCGCCATGGTTAAAATCAGTAGAAAATAATTTTCCTTCTAGTACTTGATAGTCTTTCCCGTCATAAAAAACATCGAAAGCTTTATCTGTTGCTAAACGATGGCCGCCTTTAACAATGACATTTTCAGCGCCCATTTGATGAATAATTGCTGCCGCTTTTTTCATGTCCTCCAAATTTTCTAAATCGCCTAAGCCTGACAAAATTCCTGCTTCTTCTAAGTTAGGTGTAGTAATCAAGGCTTGCGGAAGTAAATATTTTTTTATCCCTTCAACACTTTTGGGTTGTAGGATTTGTGCCGTGCCTTTACAAGCAATGACCGGATCAATGACAACTTTTTTTATTTGATAACGGTCAATAAATTCACTAGCCACTGCTATATTTTTTTCGTTACCCATCATCCCTGTCTTTAATACGTCGACAGGGCCACCAGCAAACACAGAAATTAATTGTTTTTCCAATAGCTCTTCTGAAATGGAGGTCACCTCATGACTCCAGCCATTATCAGGATCCATGGTTACAATTGAAGTCAAACTTGAAAAACCAAATACACCATATTCTTCAAATGTTTTCAAATCCGCTTGAATCCCTGCGCCACCACTTGAATCAGAACCTGCAATTGTCAATACTTTTTCCATATATCCTCACATCCTTACATTCATTTCGTTTAAATTTGAGTATACGCATTTTTTTGCTTGACGAAAACAGCCAATTGGACTATTTTAAACTCATCCAATTATACGAGAAGGTGATCATTATCTGGACACTTGATAAGACAAAAAAAGAGCCGCTCTATCAGCAGCTATTACGCCAAATTATTACCAGTATTCAACAAGGAGAATTAGCTCCAGGCGAACGCTTACCTGCCGAACGCCAGCTAGCAGAGTTCTTACAAGTTAACCGTTCAACGGTAGTCCATACATTTGAAGAACTAGCTAGTCTAGGCTGGGTTGAACGTCGTCAAGGCAGTGGAACCCATGTGTCACAAGGTCAATGGGGTAACCGACAACTCGCTATTTCCCAATGGGGTTCCTTATTTTCTAACCCACTATTAAAAGAAGATCCTTATATTACCCAGTTAAAAAACCAGAAAATGACTAAAAAAAGTTTAGATCTCTATACGGGAGACTTAAGTAGTGACTTGATTCCGGATTTCGAATTCCCTGCGATGACTTGGGATCAAATTATGCGTGAAGGAAAGCAAGTGACTTCGACCGGTTATATTCCCTTAAAAAAACAAATTTTTGAACGCTTCTTTCAAGATATTTCTCTTCAAGGGCAAGACATATTAATCACTTCAGGTTCTACACAAGGAATTTTTTGGCTCATCCAAGTTTTATTAAATCCTGGAGATACCATCGCTACAGAAGCTCCCTCCTTTTTATTCTCCCTACCTTTGTTCGCTGCAAGAGGCGTCCATTTAAAAGGAGTCCCACAAGACCAAGAAGGAATTATCTGTAAAGCCTTAGAAGAACTCATTCAAAAAAAGAAAATAAAATTATTATACTTAAATCCGAATCACCAAAATCCAACGGGAAAAACGATGACTCTAAAACGTCGAAAAGAAGTTCTTCAGATTTGTCAAAAATACCATTTACCCATCATTGAAGATGATGTTTTCCAAGAACTAAGTTTTGGCAGATCCGTTCCTTCCTTGAAATCTTTGGCGCCAGATCAAGTGATCTATTTAGGTTCTTTATCTAAAATCTTTAGCTCATCTATAAAAATTGGTTGGCTTTTTGCACCAAATCCGTTAGTCAAAAGCTTAGTTAATGCAAAAAAAATCATGGAAAATGAAACTGACTTGCTGCCACAGCTTTTAGCTACCGCTGCTTTGTCACAAAAAAACTATAAAAAACAACAGCAACAGTTAACTACTAAGCTACAAGATAGAAACCAAGCTTTTGCTAATGTTTTGCAGTCTTTTAAAGAGGATTGGCATTTCTCTTCCATTGATGGTGGACTGTATTATTGGTTGACTTGGCAGCATCAAAAGCTAACGCGAAACGATTGGCAGGCCTTTTTACAAGAAAAACTATTAGTTGCGCCCTCTTTTCTATTTAGCAACGATACCTTATCGGTGCGAATTAACTACACACCTTTAGATGAAAAAAATCGAACAATCTTCAAACAAAAACTAGCAGTAATTACAGATAAGTTGAAAAAAGGAAGCTAACATAAAATGTGCTTGTATGTGCAGTAGGATTTATTTCCGTGTAGTTAAGGAAGCCTTTTAAACTCGAGCCTATAAAAATTGGGGAGAGAACAAACAAAACAGTCCTCAATAAACTAATAATGACGAAAGAAAACAAGTTTCGTTACTCAACAACAAGCAAAAAACCGCTAAAGTGGCTAAAGTAGACGAAAAACGAGGATTCTTTCCTCAATGTTCGAAAATTGAAGAAAGAAATAGTAAAACACTACTCAATAAATTGATAATGAGTAGTAAAAGCCATTTCCTTTACTCATTACCAACTTTTAAACCGATTATCAAGCTCCCCCCTCTTTATGATATTTGCATGAAAAAGGATTTCCAGACGAAACTAATAAAAAGATATATTTTTTACACACAAAAAACTCTCCAAAACGCCGGAACGTCTTGGAGAGTTTTTCTTGTTTTCAATCGAATACGATTATTTTTCGATGTTGTTAACAACACCAGAACCAACAGTACGTCCACCTTCACGGATAGAAAAACGAGTACCGTTTTCGATAGCAACTGGGTGAATTAGTTCAACTTCCATTGTTACGTTATCGCCTGGCATAACCATTTCAGTGCCTTCTGGCAATTCAATGACACCAGTGATGTCTGTTGTACGGAAGTAGAATTGAGGACGATAGTTTGAGAAGAATGGAGTATGACGTCCGCCTTCTTCTTTAGTCAACACATAAACTTCAGCTGAAAATTTAGTATGTGGTGTAATTGAACCTGGTTTAGCTAATACTTGACCACGTTCAACATCGTCACGTGAAACGCCACGTAACAAAGTACCAATGTTGTCTCCAGCTTCAGCGTAGTCCAACAACTTACGGAACATTTCTACACCAGTAACTGTTGTCTTTCTAACGTTTTCGTGAATACCAATAAGATCAACTTCATCGCCAACTTTAACAGTTCCGCGTTCAACACGACCTGTAGCAACAGTCCCACGTCCTGTAATTGAGAACACGTCTTCAATCGGCATCATAAATGGTTTTTCGTGGTCACGTTCAGGTGTTGGAATAAAGTCGTCAACTGCGTCCATTAGATCCATAACTTTTTGTTCATATTCTTCGTCGCCTTCTAAAGCGCGCAAAGCTGAACCAGAAATCACTGGAGTTTCATCACCAGGGAAGTCATATTCAGTTAATAGATCACGAACTTCCATTTCAACTAATTCAAGTAATTCTTCATCGTCAACCATATCCACTTTGTTCAAGAATACAACGATGTAAGGTACGCCAACGTTACGTGACAACAAGATGTGTTCACGAGTTTGTGGCATTGGACCATCAGCTGCAGAAACTACCAAGATAGCTCCGTCCATTTGCGCAGCACCCGTGATCATGTTTTTGACATAGTCCGCGTGTCCTGGAGCATCGATGTGAGCATAGTGGCGGTTTTCTGTTTCGTACTCAACGTGTGATGTATTAATTGTAATACCACGTTCTTTTTCTTCTGGAGCTCTATCAATTGTATCAAAGCTTGAAGCTTCTGAAGTGAAACCTCTTTTAGCTAAAACAGCGGTAATTGCTGCTGTTAATGTGGTTTTACCATGGTCAACGTGACCGATAGTCCCAATATTAACATGTGGTTTAGAACGATCATATTTTTCTTTTGCCATTTTTATTTGTTCCTCCTAAATTACGTTTTTTATATTTGATAAGTAGAAAACCATCAAGATTTTCCACCCATCTTATTGTAATCAATTGTACACGAAATACAACAAAAAATACAGTATTTGAAGCATTTCATTCAAGATTTATTAATTTTATTCAGCGTTGCCGCCGTTTTTCTTAATAATATCTGCTTGGATTGATTTTGGTACGGCTTCATAGTGATCAAACGTCATCATGAAAGTACCGCGACCTTGCGTTGCTGAACGTAGCGTTGTCGCATAGCCAAACATTTCAGCTAGTGGAACAAACGCATTTACAGTTTGTGCATTGCCGTGAGCGTCCATTCCTTCTACGCGCCCTCTACGTGCCGTAACGTGACCCATGATATCGCCTAGATATTCTTCAGGGATACTAATCGTTACTTTCATCATCGGTTCAAGGATGACTGAATCTGCTCTTTTCGCAGCTTCACGTAGTGACATCGAAGCGGCAATACGGAAGGCTGTTTCATTGGAATCGACATCGTGATAAGAACCATCAAAAAGTTCAGCCTTCACGTCGACTAATGGATAGCCAGCTAATACGCCGTTGCTCATTGCATCTTCCAAACCTTTTTGTACCGCAGGGATATATTCACGAGGCACAACCCCACCAACAATGGAGTTTTTAAATTCGAAACCTGCGCCTTCTTCATTTGGCGTAAATTCAACCCATACGTGACCATATTGACCTCTACCACCAGATTGGCGAATGAATTTCCCTTCAGCTTTAGTCGATGAACGGAAAGTTTCACGATAAGAAACTTGCGGTGCACCAATATTGGCGTCCACTTTAAATTCAGTCTTCATACGGTCAATAAGAACGTCTAGTTGAAGTTCACCCATACCAGCGATAACTGTTTCACCAGTTTCAGCGTTAGATTCCACTTTAAAGGATGGATCTTCTTCAGCAAGTTTTTGCAAAGCAACACCCATCTTATCTTGGTCAGCTTTTGACTTAGGTTCAACAGCAACTTGAATCACTGGGTCAGGGAAGTTGATAGTTTCCAAAATCACTGGATTTTTCTCATCACAAAGGGTGTCCCCTGTTGTAGTATTCTTCAAGCCCACAGCAGCTGCAATGTCACCTGAGTAAACCTTATCGATCTCAGAACGAGAATTGGCATGCATTTGCAAAATACGACCAATTCGTTCACGTGAATCCTTGGTAGCATTCAATACATAAGAACCTGTATACAACACACCTGAATAAACACGGAAGAAAGTCAAACGGCCAACATAAGGGTCTGACATAACTTTAAAAGCAAGTGATGAAAAAGGTTCACTATCATCAGCAGGATGTTCAGTTTCTTCTTCTGTTTTCGGATCGATCCCTTTAATTGGGGGAACGTCGGTTGGAGAAGGCAAGTAGTCAATAACTGCATCCAACATCATTTGAACGCCTTTGTTTTTAAAGGCAGAACCACATAGTACGGGATAAAAATCCACGGACAATGTTGCTTTACGGATACCTGCTTGTAACTCGTCAGGCGTAATTTCTTCGCCTTCCAAGTATTTCATCATGATATCTTCATCAAAATCAGCGACAGCTTCAACTAACTTATTATGCCATTCTTCAGCTGCTTCTTTATATTCATCTGGAATTTCAGTTTCTTCGTAAGTAGTGCCTAAGTCATCTTTGTAAAACTCAGCTTTCATCTTTACAAGGTCGATGATGCCTTGGAAATTATCTTCAGCACCGATTGGCAATTGAATGGGTTGTGCATTAGCTTCTAAGCGATCATGCAATGATTGGACAGAATACAAGAAATCTGCACCAACTTTATCCATTTTATTACAGAATACAATACGAGGTACTTGATATTCTGTTGCTTGACGCCAAACTGTTTCAGTTTGCGGTTCAACACCTGATTGCGCGTCTAGTACAGTAACTGCACCGTCTAACACACGCAGTGAACGTTGTACTTCAATGGTGAAGTCCACGTGTCCGGGAGTATCAATGATGTTCACCCGATGATCTCTCCAGTGCGCTGTAGTAGCAGCAGAGGTGATCGTGATACCACGGTCTTGTTCTTGGCTCATCCAGTCCATTTGAGAAGCACCTTCATGTGTTTCTCCAATTTTATGGATACGACCTGTATAGTACAAGACACGTTCAGTTGTTGTCGTTTTACCAGCATCAACGTGTGCTACGATACCGATGTTACGAGTTTTTTCTAACGAAAATTCTCTTGCCATTTCTAGGTTGTTCTCCTCTCAACTTTTAACTTTTGCTATGGTTATACCTTTTACCAATAAAGAAGCGAGGGTCTTACCAGCGATAGTGAGCAAATGCTCGGTTTGATTCTGCCATTTTATGTGTATCTTCACGTCTTTTAACAGAACCGCCAGTATTGTTAGCTGCGTCCATAATTTCTTTAGCTAACCGCTCTTCCATAGTGTGTTCTCCACGCAAACGCGCGTAATTTACCATCCAGCGAAGACCTAAAGTCGTACGACGTTCAGGGCGTACTTCAACTGGCACTTGGTAGTTAGAACCTCCTACACGGCGAGCTTTCACTTCTAAAACAGGCATGATGTTTTTCATTGCTTGTTCAAAAACATCTAATGGTTCATTGCCTGTCGTTTCTTTAATATTATCAAACGCATTATAAATGATATTTGATGCAACGCCGCGTTTACCATCAACCATTACACGGTTGATCAAGCGTGTTACTAATTTTGAATTATAAATAGGGTCTGGTAAAACATCACGTTTTGCTGCAGCACCTTTACGAGACATACGTATTTCCTCCTTTCAAAAATTCGTTTGTATTTAATTGCGATTAAAATTAAGATTTAGGCTTTTTCGTTCCATATTTCGAACGAGATTTTTTACGATCGTTTACACCAGCAGTATCTAGTGCACCACGTACAATATGGTAACGTACCCCTGGCAAGTCTTTTACACGACCACCGCGGATCAATACCACACTGTGTTCTTGTAAGTTATGACCAATACCTGGGATATAAGCTGTTACTTCAATCAAGTTTGACAAACGAACACGAGCGTATTTACGCAAAGCAGAGTTAGGTTTTTTAGGTGTCATGGTTCCAACACGCATCGCCACCCCACGTTTTTGCGGAGAATATACGGTCGTTTGTTTATTTCTCAAACTGTTATATCCTTTATTCAATGCTGGTGAATCGGAAATTTCACTTTTCGTTTTACGAGGTTTACGTACTAATTGATTAATTGTAGGCATTTTGTTTCCTCCTCCCTTAATTTGCTTTGTAGTTCCACACATCCAGGTGGTTCTTTTTTTGCGATAAAAAAGAATGCATATAATCTGCACACTCTATCAGATGTACTTATACAGTCAGCATACGCCATTAAAAAGGCCTGTTTATAAAGCACCTTTGAAAGAATACCATGCATTACCTGTCTTGTCAACATTTTCCAACAGTTTTTCCCATCTATTTTTGGATACCGCTATCATTTTTCATTGCTACATTATATAATAGTCGTAAAAGAACATCTACTAATACTTTAGGAGTGAGCGAAGTGAATCTAAAAGAAGATGTAGGAATTAAAGCAGCAAATTATGTCAAAGATGGGATGACAGTCGGTCTTGGTACCGGGTCAACAGCTTATTATATGATCAAAGAAATTGGTCGAAAAATAAAAGAAGAAGGGCTTAATGTCGTAGGGATACCTACTTCTACTACTTCTAAACAACAAGCAGAAGAAATTGGCGTTCCTATTCAATCGATCGATGAAGTCGACAAAGTAGATGTAATCATCGATGGCGCCGATGAAATCAGCGCTGACTTTCAAGGAATGAAAGGAGGCGGCGCTGCTTTACTATTTGAAAAGATTGTCGCAACTTATACCGATCAAGTGATCTGGATCGTTGATGAATCAAAAATGGTAGATAAACTGGGCAAATTCCCCTTACCCGTAGAAGTTGTTCCTTATGGTCAGCAGCAATTATTCCGCCTATTTGCTCAAAAAGGATATAAACCCAGTTTCCGTATGGAACAAAAAGAAAAGAAAGTAACAGACAGCGGACACTCGATTATTGATCTCCACTTGAATCAAATCGATCATCCTGAAAAACTAGCGAAAGAATTAGACGAAACAGTAGGCGTCATTGATCATGGTTTATTTTTAAATATGGTCAACACAGTTATTGTAGGTAGACAAAGCGGGGCTGAAATTATTTCTTCTATCCGTTAATCAAATAATACACATTTGAATTTACCCATTTTACGTAAAAGATCGTGCAATCTATGTTATTTTATTG
>JAKDZT010000255.1 GCA_030462125.1 Tetragenococcus sp. | reverse complement strand
TTTCATCTAGTAGATGAATTCGCGTACCATAAATCGTAAATACGACTTCATTTTGACCCTTAGGAAAATTCGTTTTTTCAATGACTTCTGTCTCGAAGATTTCTTGATAGCTTGCAAAAGCTTTGAGCGCGTCGCTTACGACGAGGTCGATCTCTACTCCAGTATGCATTCTAATTCCCTCCGTGTTTTTCTTTATAAGTTTAACACAGTAGTTGCAATTTTTACTAAGGAAAATTCTAATTTTATTTCTATCCTTAAAACGTTTATTTGTAAAACGATAGCAACGAACACCAACTATTGGGTAATGGGTAAGAAAATAATGGAACACTGTTCATTCAAAGACAGAGCGAATAATGAAATAAGAAAACACTATTCATTCCGTAGTTGATTAAGTATTGTAAAGATAAAACACTCCTCATTCACACACAATAAAACAAAAAACTAGAAAATGAGTTTTGACCATTTCCTAGCTTTCAACTAAATACTTTTTCATTCAATAAAAAAAGAGGAGCAAGAAATGTTTTCGAAGTGCTTAGCGCACCAACATTCTTCTCCTCGTGGGTTTGGCACCCATGGGCTGTGGGGGGCTCGAACCCTCGACCCACTGATTAAGAGTCAGTTGCTCTGCCAACTGAGCTAACAGCCCCAAAGTTATATCAAGTATTCATTTAACACCTAATTATCCTATCACCCTCTTATAAAAAATGCAACATGTTTTCTATTAATTATTTAGCTAACTTTACAACCTTCATTCTGGATGTTGGATAAAGGTAAAACGTCACACCATAAATAAATTCAAAAAATCATTGAAAAAATGAGCAAGTTGAAAAACCTTTTGATGTCTATGATATTTAATCAATAAAAAAAGACAACTATTTACCTTATACAAAATAATACGGAGAAACGTGATCATTTACGCTCTTCCGTACTATTTAATGACTACATTTTCAATTTAATCAAAATTAAAAATATTCTGTTTCGTTAATATCTATTCTTCAATTTTTTCTTTTGGCACCCAGACAGAAATAGAACTAGCATCCACCTTAAAAACAGCGGAACCATCTTCATTAATCGTTACTTCTTCCTCGCGGTAGCCTATAACATCAACGTAAGTTTCGCCTGCATGAAGACTCCCGACGTTCATTTCTTTTTCGTTTTCGTCACCACTAGAAATAACCACAGCACATCCAACCGGGTGCTCATCATCACCGCTTCGCGTAAAACCAATACATCTTGCATCATCTAAATACCTTGCCGTTTCTCCATAGGCAAACTGCTTACGGAGATAAAGCAACTTGTCTATCAGCTCTTGGTGACCATTATAATCAACTTCTTCTGCATAATAGCCATAATAATCTGGATAATACAAACAAGGATAACCATAGGAACTGAGTAAAATGATGCCGTAAGCTATCGGTTTAAACCACGGTTCTACAAAAGATTCTAAAGATTGACCAGGCTGGGAATCGTGATTATCTACAAACGTTACGGCATATTTAGCCTCATCATGATACAAAGTGCCATCAAACAATTTTGCTAGATCGTAGTTTTCGGGGTCAACAGAAGCTTCATGTAAAGCATAGTGGAAACGTACATCCATCATAGAAAAATCAAAATTTTGTTTTTCTAAATACTTTTTTAATACCTCAGCATCTTGTTCCCAGTATTCTGCAACGAAAAAGAAATCTTCGCCAAATTCTTCGCGGACGTAGTTTACCAGTTCATTAACCATTGAACTTTTAATATGTTTGACTGCATCTAAACGAATGCCATCAATGCCTGTCTCGTTAATAAACCATTTTATCCATTGCTTCGTTTCTTCAACGACTTCTTCGTGGTCATAGTCAATATCGGCAAACATCAAATAATCAAAATTTCCAAATTCATTAGAAACTTCATCATCGTTAGCCCAACCTTTACCCTCGCCTACGATTTGAAAAACACCCTCTGTATCTGTTTTTTCATCTCTAGAAACGCCTGAAAAATGATACCAATGCCATTCAAAATCTGAGTATTTCCCAACTCTTCCCGGAAAATAAAAATGTGTCCAACCTTCAATTTCATGTTCTTCACTAATGGCTTTTTGACGGTCATTTTCATCCACTTGAATGGCTTGAAAGGTTTCTGTCTCATCGGCGGCAGCTTTATGGTTTAAAACAACATCTGCATACACTTGGACGCCATATTCATGTAGAGCATTGATTGCTTCATGGAGATCTTTTTTTGTTCCATACTTCGTGCGTACAGTCCCTTTTTGGTCGAATTCACCTAAATCATATAAATCATAGACACCATAGCCAACATCATCTGGGCCTGTTCCTTTAAAACAAGGCGGAATCCAAACGGCCGTAATCCCCATTTCGCTAAGATGCTTGGCATCATCGCGTAGTCGTTGCCAGTGTTTGCCGTCATTTGGTAAATCCCATTCAAAATATTGCATCATTAATCCATTTATTCCCATAGTTATCCCCACTCTTAGGTGTTTGCTATTTTTATAAGTCTCATCAGTTAAACGCATCATACTATAGAGAACAATTTATCAGAAGGAAAACGCTCTACTGTTACCGCCATTTCCCAACTTTTTATTAAAAACTTTACTCCCAGCCTTTTTTTAAATATTGTACATTTTATAGGAAATCCAAGTTTAGTGAGTAGTCTGAGAAACGCGGTTATGCTATTATAAAGCCTTAAGAGTCGTCAAGAACAACATTTGATTCTAACTTTAAAAATGAAAGGAGCGCGGCAATGATTAAATTTGTTAATAAACATTATAAAA
>JAKDZT010000254.1 GCA_030462125.1 Tetragenococcus sp. | reverse complement strand
GCCATTAAATCCATCTGCAACTGCTGTGTTATCTCACCTAGCTGTTGCAAAGTATGAATGACTGCTTGCGGATCATCTTCTGGGATATGTAAAGAAGTAAAAATACGCGTAAAACCAGCCCGGTTCATTTCTTTTATATATCGTTTCTTATCTCTTGATAACGGCTCTCCCAAGAAAACTGAAAAACCTAGCACAAACGACACCACCTTTGTTAATCCGCTTTCATTATAAACGAAAAGAAACGCTATTTCAATAGTCAAAACGTTATACTTGTTATATCGAAATATTGTTTCCTTTATTCATTTTCTGAGAAGAATGTTGTGAGAAAAATTTGAGTTATTGTAAATCGTTAAAAATGATTTAGTTACTAAATAAATGATAAAAAAGCCAGCTAAACATCATTTCTGCTTAGCTGGCTTCTGTATTACTTCTTATTCGCTATTTTAAAGAGGCAACCATTCCAAAACTCGTTGAATCCAATCATCCCAATATCTCCAATCATGCTCACCAGGACCATCTTCAAAAGTAACATTATATCCTTGATCTTGCATTTTTTGCATGGTATAGGTACTGGCCTGATGTAATGGATCTTCGGTTCCACAGGTAAGAAAAAACTTAGGCGCCTTAGCCGCATCTAATGTTTCAATCAAATGGATCAAATCATTTTCCGATCCCTTAATTTCTTCTAGTGGACCAAAAATTCCTTCCCAATAGGCTTTACTTTTTATTTCTAACAGCTGATCAATTCCTTCAGCAATTGTTAGACCGCCTGAAATAGAAGCAATGGCTGCAAAATTTTCCGGCTTTTTCAATCCAAGTTTTACAGCTCCATAACCTCCCATTGATAAACCTGCTGCAAACGTCTTGGCTCTTTTTCTCGTTAATTGCGGGAATAATTCATGACAGATCTTGGGTAACTCTTCGGCAATAAAGGTCCAATAATTCATATCGTATCTAGTATCTGTGTACCAAGCAAGATCAGTAGAAGGCATAATAACCGCCAGATTCATATCTTTCACATAGCGTTCAATTGACGTGCGTCTTTGCCAAACACTATGATTGCCGTTCATCCCATGCAATAAATAAAGCACCGCTACATCATCCGTTGCTCCTTTTGAATCTGTACCCACTGTTTTTTTGACTTCTTGCGGTAAAATGACATCTAGCATGACTTCCATTTCTAATACATTAGAAAAAGCATTTACTTGTAAAAGGGCCATTCTATTCATTCACATCCTTAGATATTTACTCCTTATTGTAGCAGACTTTTCTCTATAGTAAAAAAGATCCTATTGATTGATATCAATAAGAATCTTTCATAATTATTTTATACTCTCTTGTAGTGCTTTCACTTTATCTGTTTTTTCCCAAGGTAGGTCAATATCTGTTCTACCAAAATGCCCGTAAGCAGCTGTATCTTTGTAAATAGGACGACGTAAATCCAGCATTTCAATGATGCCAGCTGGGCGTAAATCAAAGTTTTGGCGTACAGCTTCGATCAATGTGTCTTGGGTTACTTTACCCGTTCCAAAAGTATCAATTGAAATGGACACTGGTTCAGCCACACCAATAGCATAAGCAAGCTGTACTTCAACTTTATCCGCTAATTTGGCTGCAACAATATTTTTAGCGATGTAACGTGCAGCATAACTTGCGGAACGATCGACTTTTGTAGCGTCTTTTCCAGAAAACGCGCCGCCACCATGACGAGCGAAGCCACCATAAGTATCCACAATAATTTTACGGCCTGTTAACCCAGCGTCTCCTTGTGGCCCACCGATAACAAAACGCCCGGTAGGATTAACGAAATACTTCGTGTCTTCATCTAGTAGTTCACCAGGAACAACAGATTTAATAACTTTTTCAATCATGTCACGTCGAATAGTGTCATTAGCCACTTCATCGTCATGCTGTGTACTAATAATAATTGTATCTACTCTTTTCGGCTGACCATTTTCATCATACTCGACAGTGACTTGAGATTTAGCATCTGGGCGCAAATAACTAATTTCTTCCGTTTTTCTTAATTTCGCTAAACGAGCAACAATTTTATGGCTTAAAGAAATAGGTAACGGCATCAACTCTGAAGTTTCATTTGTCGCATAACCAAACATTAATCCTTGGTCACCAGCTCCGATTGCGTTAATTCGTTTTTCCTTATCTTCTTTTGCTTCTAACGATGTATCAACACCTTGGGCAATATCTTGTGATTGTTCGTCAATAGCAACTAAGACCGCTACATTATCACTATCAAATCCATACTCAGGCTGATTGTAACCAACATCTTTAATCGTTTGGCGTACAACTTTTTGCATGTCAACATACGCCGATGTCGAAACTTCACCAAAAACTAATACTAATCCTGTCGTTACAGCTGTTTCACAAGCGACACGTGCCATAGGATCTTGTTCTAAAAGCGCATCTAAAATTGCATCACTAATTTGATCCGCAATTTTATCTGGATGTCCTTCTGAAACGGACTCCGAAGTAAATAAATTTCTTTCTTTCACGATAATTCCCCCTAAAATATGTTTTTTCGGTTACAAGGCATCTTCACTTGAAATAAACAAGTAAATCCTCTCGGGAACTTGCAACGGTCTGATTCTAATAGATAATAAAAACGATCTATTTTCATTTCTTTTAAAAGAAACAAGGCGAAACCGAAACTGTCAGCAAAAGTCCTCATTTTGATTCAAAAAAAAGCATTCATCACTGAATGCTTCGATGGTCCGTACGGGATTCGAACCCGTGATACCGCCGTGAAAAGGCGGTGTCTTA
>JAKDZT010000043.1 GCA_030462125.1 Tetragenococcus sp. | reverse complement strand
TTCATTGTTAGAAATACTAACAATTAGTAATAAAGGAGAGCATTATTTATGACAAAAATTTCAATTGTCTATTACAGTTCAACAGGTACCAATTATCAACTAGCACAATGGGCTAAAGAAGCCGTCGAAAACACAGGAGCAGAGGCTCGTTTAGTCAAAGCCCCTGAATTAGCTCCCGATGTAGCTATCGATGCCAATCCTGCTTGGAGAGCTCATTATGACGCAACGCGCGATGTTCCAGAAGTAACTACAGAAGACATTACATGGGCAGATGGCATTATCTTTAGTGTTCCTTCTCGTTTTGGCGTTATGGCTGCTCAAATGAAACAATTCATCGACTCACAAGGTGGAATATGGGCAAGCGGCGATACGGTAAACAAAGTTGTGTCAGGTATGACATCTGCTCAAAACTCTCATGGTGGACAAGAAGCAACCATCTTATCCCTTTATATCCAAATGATGCACTGGGGCACTATCATTGCAGCACCAGGCTATTCTGAAGCAGAATATTACACTGCTGGTGGTAACCCTTATGGAACTTCAGTTTCCGTTGATGCCGATGGTAATATGTTAGAAGATGTTGAAGAAGCTGTTAAACAACAAGCACGTCACGTCGTAGATATTGCTAACAGAGTTAACGGATAATAAAATATCTTATAAGTCTTGAAGGCTTTGGCTGATTTTCGCCAAAGCTTTTTTATTGGCTTTCCTATTGATAGATAGTAGCTTTTTAAAAATCCCCTCAACTGCAATGAAGAACAGTTGAGGGGATTTATTTATACAGTCGTTTATTTTTTTATTTTTAAACCACGGTAACGATTAAGAGTAGCACAAAATTCTTGCTTTCTTGGTAAAGCTAAATTACCTGGGTGCCCTGTATAAGGGGAAATAGCATCTAAGCCAAATTGTTCAATATACTCATAAATTTGATCCGCAGCTTGAGCAACCGTTATTTTTTCGTTTAATACTTCTTTTTGGAAGAAATCGATCATCATAGCTATACAGTTTGTCTGACTATCGTCAACTAATTGTTCTAAACCAGAAATATCAATAGGATCTCGTCCGTATAGAATCGCCCGTTTTCCTTGTGGCTTCAAGCGTCCCTCTTTTCCACTTTTGGAAAAACCATTTCTTAAAGGAACTCTAGCTGGCACATCGCCAAAATGACGATGAGATCGATCCTCTCTTTGATAACCAGCCGTGTTTGCGATAGTCTTCGCTTCATCTGTTACATCTTTTAAATGATATTCATCCATCATGAGAATTTGATCCGCTACCTCAAAGTAATCACCAGAGCCTCCGACAATCAAAATGGTAGACACGTCTAATGTATCATATAACGGTTTTACTTTGTTAGTAAACGGCGTAATTGGCTCTTTATCCGGTGCAACAAGCTTTTGCATGCGTCCGTCTCGGATCATAAAATTTGTAGCTGAAGTATCTTCATCAATGAGTAATAAAGAAGTTTTTGCCTCTAAGGCTTCCATCACGTTAGCTGCTTGCGAAGTACTCCCACTAGCATTTTCCGTAGAAAATTGTGAAGTGTCTTTATTGCCAGGTAAATTATTGATAAAAGCACTGATATTAACTTTTTCAATACTCCGACCATCTTCAGCACGTACTTTAACTGCATCTTGTCGAGTTATAATCATTTCCCTACCATCGCCAGGAATATGGTGGTAAATACCGCGTTCTAAGGCTTGCAGCAAGGTTGATTTCCCATGGAAACCACCACCAACGATTAATGTAACCCCAGCTGGAACGCCCATACCAGTGATCGTTTGGCCACTTGGTAGTTTCAGTGTAATGGCAAAACCTTCCGGGCTGGTAAACCGCACAGCATCTTTTAAAGGTTTATCAGAGACACCGCTTTGACGTGGTAAGATAGAACCATTCGCCACAAAGGCCACCAAATTTCTGCGAGTTAATTCCTCTCGAATAAACACTTGATCCAGCATTAAAGTGACCTGTTTTTGTATCGCTTTTTGATCCAAGTTACGGTATAACAGCGCTTGTTCAACAACTTTAGGCAATACTTCTGTAAAAACACGTCTAGCTTCTTTTCCCAGAATTTTTCTTCCTGCAGCCGGCAGGCCAACTTCGAGGCGAACTTCCAATTCCTCTTGTTTAATGATAACAGAAGTCCGTTCTAAGATTTCTTGACCACAGTGATCAATAAAAATCTTCCCGTTTGTGCCAGAACCTTTCGCTTTTTTATTAAATGCTTGCACCTTTTGTTCAAAGGTTCTCGTTAAAAAATCAGAGACAGCAATGGCTTTGTTTTTTGAGTCTAGCAAATTGTCTGGAATCCCCACAGTGTCGCGGTCCATAATAATTCGTATTTTAGAAGGTGGCGCGTATGGGTCAACTTGAATATGATCCATTGCAAGTCGGAACTTATCAAACTGATAGGTTCCCTTAAGCCGCTTATATGCACCGTATTTTTGTCCATCTAAAGACGTTAATAATCTTCCAAGTTCGGTTGCATTTTTCATACAGAAATCTCCTTTAGTTCTTATATCCTTTCAGCATCCAAGCTACAGGATCTCTGCATTCGTGTCAACAATGTTCACTTCCGTTAAAGCAAATGATCTACACTCAAAAATTCATTTTCTATAGATAAAAAAATAACGAAACGATCAATGACCATTTCGTTATTTTTTATCTTATTATGCGTTATTGTCAGAATCGTTGTTATCCGATTCATCTTTTTTTTCATCCACTTGTTCGTTTACTTTTTCTGCTGTCTTATCAGCAGCTTCTTGTGCTTTGTCTTTTGCTTTGCCAAGACCTTGTTGGGCCTTTCCTTTTAGCTCTTCGGTATTATCACCGGTCACTTTACCTTTAGCTTCGGTGAATTTTCCTTTCAAATCGTCTTTGTTCGTACTCATCACATCATCTCCTCTCTTGGTGTTTTTATAATAACACGGTTTTTAGAACGCAACAAACAAAAGCATCTCAACGCTATCGATGAATTCTCAAAAATCATTGGGGCAAGTGTGCTCGCCCCAATGACCTTTGCTTATTTACGCTTTTTCTTTTTCTTCTTTTTCTTCGTTTTTTTCATTGAGCGGTTCATTGCCATTTTGCCAATTTTACCTTTGACACCACCGCCGAGCATTTGGTCCATTCCTGGAATATTCTCCATATTCCCTTTGGACATTTGTTGCATCATCTTACGCGATTCTTTAAACTGTTTGATCATACGATTGACTTCAATCGTACTATTCCCTGAACCGGCAGCGATCCGTCGTCTGCGACTTGGATTCAACAGGTCGGGGTCTTCACGTTCTGCCGGCGTCATGGAATAAACCATAGCTTTTTTGCGTTCGATATCTTTAGGATCAATTTGCATATTTTCGATGCCAGGCATTTGGTTCATGCCAGGAATCATTTTCATAATGTCTTCCATCGAGCCCATGCCAGACAACTGATCCATTTGTTCAATAAAATCATTAAAATCAAAGGTGTTCTCCCGCATTTTTTCAGCCATTTCTTCGGCTCTTTGCTCGTCATAATCTTGTTGGGCTTTTTCAATTAAGGTCAACATATCGCCCATGCCTAAAATACGACTAGACATTCGATCTGGGTGGAATACTTCTATATCACTCAGCTTTTCACCCGTCCCAGTGAATTTGATGGGAGCACCCGTCACAGAACGGATCGATAGCGCTGCCCCACCACGGGTATCGCCATCTAATTTTGTGATAACTACTCCTGAGATGCCTAATTGTTCATTAAAGCTTTCGGCAACATTGACGGCATCTTGTCCGGTCATAGCATCAACAACGAGTAAAATTTCATTCGGTTGTGCGACATCTTTGATATTTTGCAGTTCTTCCATTAACGCTTCATCTACATGCAAACGTCCCGCAGTATCAATTAATACATAATCATTTTTCTTTTCGCGGGCTTGTTCCATACCCTGCCGGACAATTTCTACAGGATCTGTATCCGTGCCCATATCAAAGACCGGGATCGATAGTTGTTGCCCTAATACTTGTAATTGGTCGATCGCCGCTGGACGATAAACGTCTCCGGCAATCATCATAGGACGTGCATTCTCATTTTTTATCAAATGATTAGCTAGCTTCCCGGCAAAAGTCGTCTTCCCGGCCCCTTGCAAGCCGGCCATCATAATAACTGTTGGGATTTTAGGTGCTTTATTAAGACCAACGGCTTCAGAACCCAGTGTTTTGGTTAGCTCTTCATCTACAATTTTAACGATTTGTTGTGCTGGTGATAAACTTTCTAATACTTCAGAACCAACAGCACGTTCGCGTACATTTTTAGTAAATTCTTTGACTACTTGTAAGTTAACGTCGGCTTCTAGTAAAGCTAAGCGGATTTCCCGCATCATTTCTTTTACATCAGATTCTGAGATTTTTCCTTTTTTACGCAGCTTTTTCATCGCTGACTGTAAACGATCAGTTAAATTTTCAAATGCCATATTTATTCCCTTCTTTATTCATCGATTTCTTGAATATCTCGTACCAGATTAGTTAGAGTTTCATCTGCTGGATAACTTTGTTTTATGTAATCAGCTAGCTGATCCAATAGCTCGTTGCGAACTTTATAATCTGAGTACATCGATAATTTATATTCATAGTCTTCTAAAATTTTTTCCGTTCGTTTTATATTATCATAGACTGCTTGCCGACTGACATTAAATTCCTCGGAAATTTCTCCTAAAGAAAAATCATCTGCATAGTACAGTTCCATATAATTCATTTGCTTTTTGGTTAACAAGGTGGCGTAGAATTCAAAAAGTGCATTCATGCGATTTGTTTTTTCAAGTTCCATTCTCTTCATCTCCGCCTGATTATTGTTACAATGTTTCGATTAACACAGATCCTCTTTCCTAAAGTCGCTTTCCATTATACCATTTTATCAACTCTTGCAATAGTCCTTTTCTTGATTCCTATGAAATAACTAATCTTCCACAAAAACATCGAACAATTCACATTCATCCGCAATAAATGTAAAACTGTTCGATGCAAATTTTTAATATTTTATCATTGAATTGGCTAATTCTATTAGCCTCATAGCATAATTAAACTTTTTCACTTTTATTATTTTCCATATAGTGTTCAATACGTTTTATGGCTTCTTTTAAATCTTCCATGCTAGCAGCGTAACTAATACGCACGTAGCCTTCGCCACCTACGCCAAAAGCTGCTCCTGGAATAATGGCTAGACTCTCTTTTTCTGCTAAATCAACACAAAACGCCATTGAATCTTGGTTATAACCTGCAGGAATTTTAGCAAAAATATAAAAAGCGCCGGTTGGTTTAACCACTTCATAACCTAATCGTTTCAAGTTTTCGTAAACAAAATCGCGTCGTATACGATACTCTTCTTTCATCGGCAACGCATCATCAATCCCACTTGACAAAGCACTAATAGCTGCCATTTGTACCGAAGAAACCGCAGAGGTAACTAAGTATTGATGGGTTTTTATAATTTGTTTGGTCAACTCTTCAGGTGCAAATATGAGTCCTAAGCGCCAGCCTGTCATCGCATGTGATTTTGATAAACCATTAAGTAAGATGGTTTGTTCACGAGCATACTCAGCAATTGAAACGTGTTCTCTGTCATATGTTAACTCACTATAAACTTCATCGCTAATGACAAAAACAGGGTACTTTTTGACTACATCAGCAATAGCTTGTACTTCTCCTCTGGAATAAGTTACCCCGGTTGGGTTACTTGGATAATTTAGGACAATCGCTTTTACTTGGCTACCGTATTTTTGTAGAGTTTCATCCAACATCTCAGGAGAAAGGATAAAATCATTCACGCTTGTATCAATATAAATTGGTTCAGCACCAGTTAGTGTAATGATAGGCTCATATCCTGGAAAAATCGGCGAAGGTAAAATCACTTTATCACCAGGTTCTAACACACTTATCAAACTAGCAGAAATCCCTTCTGTTACGCCTACCGTAACCAATACTTCTGATTGAAAGTCATAAGATAAATGGTATTTATCATGAATAAACTGAGCTGCTACTTTTCGCAATTCTGATAAACCCGACATGCCTGTATAATGGCTATAATTTTGTTCGATCGCGGAAATACCTGCCTGTTTAACGTGCTCAGGAGTATTAAAATCCGGCTCACCTAATGTTAATTTCAAAATATTTGGTACATTAGAGACACGTTCATCAAATTGGCGAATCATTGAAACAGCAATTTGATCTAAACGAGAGTTAAACCTTTGTGTAAGATCTGCCATTGTTATCATTCCTTTAAAATCTAGTTGTTGTTATCCTATCACAATTTAACTTAAAAAGCAGGAAAATTCAAAAGTTTCTCACTATTTTCTTTCTACTTTTTCAAAAGGGTGGCGATAAAATTTTCCAGCAATGAAATTTCTTATCAATCATTACTGGAAATAAATGGAGGTTCAATTCAGTTTTCGCCTTACTTCAAATAAATTCTTTTTATATTTATGTGATCAAGTAACTGCGCTTTTTTATCTTGTTCGCCAATAATTTCAGCTAGCACATTTGCACCTGCTGATTTTTGACGCAATTGATAAACAATTTTCCCCGACTGTTTCAATTCATTAAGCATTTCAGTCACACCACCAAAACCGGTTTTTCTCGTAATAAAGCCATGAGAAACCATACGCTCATCCAAAGCTTTTGCTGAAATACTTGCATCAGTCAACAAACTTTTTCGCAACTGTTGGTATAACTCTTCTAACTCAGCATCAACAAAGTTTCCCTCTTCTTGTTTAGATGCTTGAGTAGAAGGGGTGGTCCCATCTCGCAGCTCATCTAATTCTTGTAACAATGTTTCATACTGGTCTTGAGTCAGCATGACCCCCGCTACTTTTTCGCGGTTGAATACGTAGACAGCAGTGCCTGCTTGCTTTGCTTGTTCAAATACCTCCATTGGCGAACGTTTTACTTCGGTAATGGAAGTCGTCGGAACTTCAAGCTTTTTTAGTTCCATTGCGCTCCCCCCTTTTTTCATCAATTTTATTATAGCACAAGAATTTAGACAGTTCACAACTTCAAAAATAAAAAAGCAGGCCTTTTCCTGCTTTTTACATGATCCATTTTTTAAAATTATTTTACTTGCGCCTTATAACCTGTATCGTTGATCTTTTCTACGATTTGTTCACTGTTTACTTGCGTATCGTCAAATTTAACAACACCGTTATTTCGTTTTAAATGAACATTCACCTTTTGAATGCCTGGCAACTCACTAACTGCTTTTTCAATGCGTGCCACACAGTGATCACAGCTCATTCCTTCAATTGAAAATTTTTGTTTCATACTTTTTCCTCCATTTCATTTTCCTTACAAATACATTGACCTGGGATACAATTACAAGTCACTTCTGATACCGGAGCTTTTTCCTGCAAGACCATTTGGATATTATCGATATCTTCTTGTGTCAATTCAGCTTCTGCTACCATGTCAGTAATGGTACTGCCTACTCTTTTGGCACATATATGTGAAAAAATGTTTTCTGTAGCACTACGTACTGTCTCTTCCTCCGATACCTTGGCGGAATAAACAAATTTTTTACCTGACTGCTCCGTTTGTAAAATATCTTTTTTAACCAATCTACCTAATAGCGTCTTTGTTGTAGCCAACTTCCAGCCTTTGAAGCTGCTTAACAAATCATTGATTGTTTTGGCATCCGTTTTTCCTTTAGTCCAAATGACACGCATAACTTCCCACTCGGAATCACTGATTTTAATCGGTTCTACCACTGTGTTCATAAAGTCAGCTCCTCTCTTCATGGTTAAGTTTACAACTGTAATCACGTTTTGTCAAAGGAAACATTTTCTAGTCATTTTTGACACAAAAATTGGGAGCCAACAGCTTCGCTCCCAATTTTTATTTTTTTTCATGTTTGTTTTTATGCTTTGTCTTCTTTAATACTTCTTGACGATGCCGACGGTTACCTACAAATTTCAATGTTTGCATTAACGGCTGGCGATTTTCTCCTACTAGGCCAATTAACTCAATGAACAGCTCTAAGCCAAATATTGTACTAATAACAAGTAGGGTAATGGCCCAAGCACTAGCGTAGTTCATTAATAAAGCAATTAAAGAAAACACCATCGCCAGCGCATAGATTGTAAGTACCGCGCCTCGATGGGTAAAACCTAAAGAAAGTAGTCGATGATGCAAGTGCATTTTATCAGCTGAAGAGATAGGCGTTTTATTAAAATAACGACGCAATATCGCATAAATCGTATCGGTAATAGGTACCCCTAGGATAAACATGGGCGTCAAAACAGAAATAAAAGTCGCATTTTTCAATCCTTGTAAAGAAAAAACAGAGATCATAAACCCTAAAAACAGCGCGCCCGTGTCCCCCAGAAAAATCGTAGCTGGATGAAAATTATAAGGAAAAAAGCCGGCGATGGCAGCTACTAGTGAAAAAATCATAATTGCAAGCGGTACGCCATTGATTGGTAAAAAGAAGTAACTAATTAAGCCAATAGTTACCAAAGCAATCACTGAAACACCGCAAGCTAAACCATCTAAACCATCGATTAAGTTCACTGCGTTGGTAATCGCTAATATCCAAAGAAGTGTCATTGGAAGACTAAGCCAATCAAGTTGCAAGGAGCCAATGAAAGGAATGGTCATCGTATCAATCGCGATATCTCCGACAAAATAGATAACCAAAGAAGCAACAATGATGCCCAACATTTTTTGTCCTGGAGTCAGTTCAAAGATATCATCTGCCAAGCCCGTTAAAACAATAATCACAGCGGAAAGTAACATTGGCCAGACCCTTTGGGCGTCCAGCATGTCACCGAATTCCCACAAAACAGCTGCAGTAAACGATATAAAAATACTTAAACCACCTGCTGTAGGCATTGTTTTATCGTTAATACGTCGTTCTCCAGGTCGATCAACTGCGCCAATTTTAAAAGACAACAATTTCAACAGTGGAGTTAAGATAACTGACAATAGCATTGTCGCAATCAATTTTAATATGAATTGAAATGTAAAACCCATTCTTCTTTCTCGCTTTCATTCATCTTTTTGGATCCAGAAGTTATTTATTTGCTGACTGTGCCATTTACTTTTAACTCACCATGATAAAATTCTTCCATAGAAGCATTTAACACACTACCTAAAATAATAATCATCGCCGCAAAATTCAGCCACAACATCAAAACAACAAAACTTCCAATAATTTGATAACCACTAACTGTCGTCGCAAAATATCTTGCATACAGACCGAATACTTGCGATAGTAACATCCAACCAACTGTTGCAAAAATTGATCCCGGAAGGATTGAACGTATCTTCATTTTGACATTAGGTACCATCCAATAAATAATGGCCATCAACAAGAACAAGGCAACAAAGGTAAGCGGCCACTTCACTGTTTGGAATATATTCACAAAGGAATCAGGAATTTGAAAAATCGGCTGGATAGCATCTAGAAGTACTTGACCTGCTCCAATAACAAGAGACAGGGCGACCATCGCAAATAAAAAGACAATCAAAACAAGAACAGAAAGAATTCTAGCAACAATACCTGCTCGTTGTTCAACGCCTAAACTTTTATTCATCGCCTTTTGTAAAGCGTTAATACTTTTACTTGCGGACCAAATGGTCGTGATTGCTGAAATAGATAGTAATCCGCCCGAGCTTTGTGTCAATAAATCTTCAATGGCGGGTCCTAAAAATTGATAAATTGTACTAGGAATAATTTCTTGGATATAAGGCGTTACTGAATTGGGATCGATATTTAAAAAAGGTAAAATATTCCCTACAGTAATCAGTAATGGAAAAAGGGACAATAACAAATAATAAGCGACTACAATAGAATATGTTGTAAACTCCGATATCTTGATTCTTTCTTTTAGAATGTTAAAAAACCTAGGAAAATTTTTCTCATTTCCGTTTGCTTGCTCTTTTCCCATTAGCTTCTCCTTTTATCTTAGTAGCTTCCTTCTTCACCTTGTGAAGTTAAAATACGTGGCCCTTCTGGAGTAATTGCCAGACTATGTTCATATTGACAACTTAAGCCCCCATCTTGAGTGTAAGCTGTCCAACCGTTTGAATCCATCTTCATTTCCCAAGTTCCCGTATTGAGCATAGGCTCGATGGTAATTACCATACCTGCTTTCAAACGAAGCCCTTTTCCTTTAGTTCCATAGTGAGGAACAGCGGGCTCTTCGTGAATGGTAGGTCCAATGCCATGACCAATAAAATCACGAACAACACTATATCCTTGGCCTTCAGCATAGGTTTGGATCGCATGGCCAATATCACCAATCCGATTACCAACTTGCGCTTGTTCGATACCGAGGTATAAAGATTTTTTTGTGACCTCCATCAAACTTTTCACTTTATCCGTTGGTTTTCCTACAACATATGCCCAGCAAGAATCAGAGACTGCCCCTTTTAAGTCTACGCACATATCAACTTTGATTAAGTCGCCTTCTTTTAATGGCTTCTTTCGTGGGAAACCATGACAGATCTCATCATTAATACTGGTACAAGTGGCATACTCATAGCCTTCAAAGCCGATTTGGGCTGCGATGCCACCATGGCTTTCTATATAATCGCGAGCGAATTCTTCAATCTCCCAGCTAGTGACTCCTGGCTTAATAAATGTTTGTAATTGCTTATGTACATCCGCTAATAACGCTCCTGAAGCGTCCATACTATCAATTTCTCTTTTTGACTTTAATGTAATCATACTTTTATCCCCTTTATTGAAATCTTACTTATTCTACCACAGGAAGCCTGCTTTTTCCAAATTCCGCAAGTGAAAAACGAGGAGTTATTTCCCCTTAAGCAGTGTTTTTGCTATAATAATAAGTAACATTCATTAATGAATAATAAATGGAGCATTTTTTGCTCCTTATTACAATAAGGAGGAGCGCATGACTTTAGCAAAAATTGTTTACGGTAGTTTGACCGGAAATACCGAAGAAATCGCTGATATTATCTGTGAAGCTTTCGAAAACTTAGATCTTGAAGTAACCATCGATGAATGCACACAAGTCGACGCCACAGAATTCAACAATGCAGACATTTGTGTTATAGCGGCTTATACTTATGATGAAGGAACAATTCCTGATGAAATGTTAGACCTTTATGAAGATTTACAAGAATTGGACTTAAGTGGCAAAGTATTCGGTGTGTGTGGTTCTGGAGATACATTTTATGAACATTACGCCACAGCTGTCGACAGTTTTGAGGAAGCTTTCTTAACCGCGGGTGCCCAAAAAGGCAGCGAAAAAATAAAAATTGACCTAGCGGCAGATGAAGAAGATGTTAAACAGCTACAAACCTTTGCTTCTCAGTTAGTAGCGGCCTTCCAATCGATTTGATAAAAAAAGCAAGAGCACTCACTAAAACGAATGTCCTTGCTTTTTTTTAATGAAATTTAAAACCGGAAAAAATTTGGTTTAATTTATCCTCATTGCTTGTCAAATTTTTGATTGTCTCAGTTAATAAAAGCGTAATCTCTTTATCTGTTGGTTTCATAATATTAGCAGAAGTTAAGGCCGCAAGACCTGTGACCATGATCCAAAAGCCTGTATATAAGGCGGAAAGTTTATCTTCTGGCAGATCTTTATATTCCGGATCTTGTTGTACAAGATTGACAAAGTAATCAAAGGAAAACTTTTGAATGGATTGATCTCCTAGGTTTTCTTCTAAGTATAAGGCCTTATATAGCTTTTTTTCTTTGGTGGCAAATACGATATAATTAAAACCTAAGTCAACTAATTTATCCCCGGAATGTTCTTTTGGCAGTACTTCAGTAGAAAGATAGTCAAAAATTTCTTTAAGTAGCGCTTGCTTTAAATCTTCCATATTCTTAAATTCTAAATAAATCGGTTGTGTAGAACATTTCATTTTGGCTGCAATATTACGCGCAGTAAATCTGGAAAAGCCTTCTTTTGCGACAACATCATAAGCTGCTTCTAAAATCTGATCTCTAGTGATTGTTTTTTTTCTTGCCATTCATTTCAGCCTCCTTAAATGAAGATTAC
>JAKDZT010000253.1 GCA_030462125.1 Tetragenococcus sp. | reverse complement strand
CTCTTTCAACGGTCTATTTGTGTTGGTGAAATTTCGTTAACTGTGAATAGTAACAACAATTATTGACTCAAGTGCAGGTATTTACGCCTCGCTTAATTATGCGATGAAGGAAATGCATCGTGCGCCACTTTCCCAAAAAACGTTAAAATCTTTTATCGGTCCGCCTTTGATTGATTCTTTTGTCAAAATAGGTATGTCCAAACAAGAGGCAAAAGAAGCTGTGGACCATTATCGAACTCTTTATAAAGAAAAAGGAATGTACCAAGTTTCTCCCTATAATGGTATAGAAGAGGTTTTAACTCAACTTAGTAAAAAGTTTGAATTGTTTATTGCTACATCGAAGCCAGAATTTTTTGCGATAAAAATCGTTGATCATTTAGGATATTCTAAATTTTTGAATGCGATCTATGGAGCAGACTTGAAAGGAGTTCGTTCGGATAAAACAGCAGTAATCCATGATGCTTTAAGAGCAGAAAAAGCTGAGGGTCTTACAACCACAGTTATGGTTGGGGATCGTGCACATGACATCATGGGCGCCAAAGAAAATAAAATTGGTAGTGTTGGTGTTCTCTATGGTTTTGGGGATAATGAAGAACTAGTGAAGGCTGGAGCTCAATCTATAGTATCCAAACCAACCGAATTTTTGGATATTTTTTGAGTGAAACCATAAAAGTGGTTGACAAGTATAGTTGTTTTCGATAAGCTATATCTTGTGCGAAATAATTGCCGTCTTAGCTCAGCAGGTAGAGCACCACCATGGTAAGGTGGGGGTCGCCAGTTCGAATCTGGCAGACGGCTTGGCTTTGGAACCTTGATATATCAAGGTTCTTTTTTTATATTTCCATTGATAATTTTCTTATAATAACGATTTTGGTGACGAAATAGGGACGAGTTTTTATCCTTCGAAAAATTTTGAGAAACGTTCCGCAGATTCTTTATGGATTTGCGGACGAACATGAGAATAAATATCCAAAGTTGTCTCCACTTTAACTTGCCCTAATCGTTGTTGGACGATTTTAGGATGTTCGTTCATTTCAAGCATCAAAGTAGCGTGCGTGTGACGTAACTCATGAAAAGTCACATTAGGAACCTCAGCGCGTTTGCAAATTTGAATTCTTGCACGCTTGATATTACTTTTTATCAAGAAACTACCGTTCATGTTAGAAGCGACTAAATTGCTTTTAGCTAGTTGTTCTTCTTTATGGACTTTTAGGACCTCAGCTTGCTGTTGTGAAATTGGAATTGAACGTTTGGATGCTTTTGTTTTTAAGCGTCCTAGCTCTTTAATTTCTTCATGAGAAGCTTGTTTAATATAAAGGATACTGCTTTCAAAATCAATATCCTCGCACTGTAAGCCTAAAGCTTCACCCAATCTTAATCCAAATTGTAAAGCCAGCCCAAAAAGCCATAAAGCTTTGATAATTTTTTTCCATTGATAAAAAGTGATGACATTCTTCCTTAGTTAGTGTTGTTTTAGGCTTATATTCCAGCTTAGGTTTAGTAACGCCCTCTAATGGATTATCTTTTAACTCATTTCAGCTAAGCATCATTTTATAGATCTGATTTAACAGAGTATAGAATTTTATGACAGTACCACCAGATAGATCAGCTTCCTTTTTATTCAAAAATTTTGTGTTTCTAAGGGTCTTAAGACGCTCAATAAACGATATCCCAGTTCGGGTTGGATATGGTTTTTATAATTTGATTTGGCGACTTTAAGGGTTTTATAAGCTAAATTTTTCGGAGCTATCAAGGTAATATAATCATCAAATCCGTCGTCCAATGTTTTATTGGTAACTTTTGAATACGCTCCAGTTAAAAATTCACTTTTCTGATTTATCTCATCTAATTCAGCTTCTTTCTTTGTTTTTCTATGTCTACCGAGATACCGTATAAGTCCCGATTCAGGAGAGAAGTTTGTTGCACTTTTTTGAGAATTTTAAATGGTTAACTTGCTTGAAATGAAGAAACGACGATAGTATTATGCGTTTGACCAGAAAATATAGAAAATTAGTCCCATAAATATTCGAAGCATGGTAAACAATATATGAACTTTTCCTTTCATACTTAGTCCCAACTTAAAGAGTGGTTTTGTTGCATTTTTGCAAAATTTTATTATATATTAACAGTAAACATTGTAATTACTATTAATACGCGTTAAAATTATAGTACAAGATACGGAGGAGGGTGACTTATGGATAAAGTAAAAACTAGAAAACAAGGGAATGCAGTTATGGTCACATTAGCTAAAAAGTTTAATGTTTCTGAAGGACAAGAATTTTACATTACACAAGAAAAAGACGGTACAATTTCGCTTATTCCAAAAATCAAGGATTACTTTGCTGATGTAAAAGAAGGGGAATTTGTTGATGATGAAGACGAATTAGCTCAAGTATTTACAACTACTGGAAGTGAATTAGATGACTAATATAAAGCAGGGAACGTTAATTTATATTGATTTTGAACCTTCAAAAGGCAGTGAAATAAAGAAAAGACGACCTGCTGTTGTCATCAGCCGTGACGAATACAACTTGGCTTCCAACTTGGTTATTGTTTGTCCCGTTACATCGACGGAGAAAGAACGTCCATATTTTGTTTCAATCCATAGCGAAAAATTAAGTGAAAATAGCAAAGTAAATACAAAACAAGTTTATAGTTTAGATTACACAGAACGAGGCGGTAGGAAAATCCAAATTATTGGAAAAATTACACAAAAAGAGTTAACAAATGTGGCGCAACATTTTCTTTTAAACTTTAATTTTAATTTTTGAGCCAAATCCAAGA
>JAKDZT010000252.1 GCA_030462125.1 Tetragenococcus sp. | reverse complement strand
TGTATTTGAAAAGAATTAAATAATTTATACTTTGCATGAAAAAAATATGGAGAGATAGAGCCATAAATAATTTAGGAGGGATAATATGCTGAAAGTTAGCCATTTAAGTAAAAAATTTGATGATGTAAAGGCAGTAAATGATCTTTCGTTTTCTGTTGAAAAAGGCAACACATTTGCATTTCTTGGAACAAACGGTGCTGGAAAATCAACTGTCATCCATATGATTATTGGTTTATTGACACCTGATAGTGGAGAAATCGTATTTGATAAGGATATACCCCAAGATGAAATAGGCGTAGTCTTTCAAAATCATCGCCTAGATGAAGATTTTACAATCGAAGAGAATTTAATGATTCGGGCCCAACTCTATGGAGTTAGCAAAAAAAATGCACAAAAACATGTAAGCGAATTACTTCAAGCAATCAATTTGACTGACAAACGGGACCGTATTTATGGGAAATGTTCTGGTGGTGAAAAAAGGAAAGCAGATATTATCCGAGCTCTTTTAAATAATCCTCAATTTTTAATTTTAGACGAACCAACAACAGGGTTAGACGCTGAGTCACGTGAAGAGATTTGGTTATTTTTAAAAAAACTACAAATAGATTTTGGAATGACTATTTTCCTAACCACTCATTATATCGAAGAAGCGGAATATGTAGACTATGTTGTTATTATGCATGAGGGAAAAATAGAAGTAGAAGGAACCCCGGAACAACTAAGGATAGAGTACTCTAAAACGATACTTACACTGACTTCTAAGAATGAAAAAGAACTTCTTTCTCTCTTACAGACCTATACCTACCCATTTGAATGTAAAAATAATCTATTTTTTATTGAAGTGAATAATAGTAAAGAAGCCATTCCTATTCTGCAGCAAACAACAGAATTTATTTCAGATTTTTCAATTGAAAAGGCCAACCTAGAGCATGTTTTCTTACAAGTGACGAAGCAAATAAAAAGGAGAGATCATAGATGAATATTCTGATCATGCGCCACATCAAATTATTTTTTAAAGATAAAGCGAGTGTTTTCTTTTCACTCTTATCAGTATTCATTATAATCACATTATACCTTCTTTTTTTATCTGAAAATATTATTTCTAACTTACCGCCTTTTGAGGATCAAAAGACGTTTGCTTTCCTTTGGATGTTTTCAGGTGTGCTTGCTGTAACCACAGCCACAGCTTCGCTTGGAGCACTAGGTAAATATATTGAGGACCAAGTTAATAAAAAAAATGAAGATTTATTAATTACAAAAATTTCGAGACGAACACTTGCTTACTCTTATATTTTTTATTCTTTTATTATCGGTTTTCTTTTTACCTCCCTCTTATTTATAGGAGGTTTTCTCTATACCTGGATTGCTTTTGATCTGATCTTACCTTTGTCTGCTCCACTTGTGTTAATCCTTGCAATGAGTACGCTCATGCACACACTCATTTTTTATTTGATTACCTCTAGTTTAAAAACAATGAGTGCATTTTCTGGTTTTTCAACTCTTGTTGGAACCCTAATTGGCTTTTTAGCAGGGATATATGTACCTATAGGTGTGCTTCCTAGTTACCTACAGAAAGTTATGATTTTATTCCCAACGACACAAGTAACAGCTTTGTTGAGGAATATACTTATGAACGATGTACTTGCACCAATCAAAGAACTTGTCCCAACTAGCAGTTATCAAGAGATCATCAAAACCTTGGGGGTTAGACTTCAATGGAATGATGCTATTGTTTCTAATCAGCTTTCTTGGATATACCTGATTGTAGTAACTCTTGCCCTATTGGTTATTGTAGTAATAAAAAGCAAAAAAAGCACTTCATACTCTCTATAATATGTAGTAAAAGAACGCTGTAGATAAAGGATTCAGAATACGCGACTTTATGTCATCTCATGTATCTGGAGTAACTGAATCCTTGTTGACGTACGCGTTATGGTACGTTATGATAAATGAAAAGGGAGGAATAATCTATGTCGATTGTAAACCCTAGCCAAGCTAGAAAAGTCTTTTATCAATTACTAAAAGATGTTAACAAAACTAATGAACCTGTTTATATCTCAGGTAAAAACGAAGATAGCGAAGCCGTTATGATTAGTAAAAAAGACTGGGACGCTATTCAAGAAACATTATATCTTCAATCTTCTGGAGTTGCTGATGTGGTTCAACAACGTGAAAAAGAAAAAGAGTTTGTTGCATTGGAGGATATCGATTGGGATACTCTATAAAATTAGCAAAATCTGCCACAAAAGATTTAAAGAATTTGAAATCTGCTCATTTAGATAAAAAATTTAAAGAACTAATGGTCTTCTTACAAAATAATCCCTTTCAAAATCCACTTCCATATGAGAAATTAATTGGAAATTTAAAGGATAAATACTCAAGACGCTTAAATATTCAGCATCGAATTGTTTATTCTGTTGATAATAATACAAAAGAAATCATTATCTGGTCAGCCTGGGCACACTATGAAAGATAGAATCTCACTTTGAAAAAGATGAAATTCTATCTTTTTTTGACTAAAAAAACCTTGATTAATCAAGGTTCAAGATACACGATTATATATCAAATAGTGTATCTAGAATGAAGGTGAGTTGTCACAATAAGAATTGAGTAAACTCAGATAGAATACTTGTTTTATCTATGGTATTTTAATTATAAGATAAGGAGGTTCTATTTATGCATTCAGACATCGTTTTTATATTACCAGTAATTCAAATGGCATTGGTCTTCATCCTATCATTGCTTGCTGTATACACTTTGATTCTAGCTATAAAAGCACTAAAGCTGTATATTAAAAA
>JAKDZT010000251.1 GCA_030462125.1 Tetragenococcus sp. | reverse complement strand
TGTAAAAAAATATGGATTATCATTAGAACAAAAACCTAACTACGGAATTAGAATAACGGGTAATGAAATGGAGATTCGTTTTTGTATTTCTGAATATGTTTTTAATCATAAATCTAATTTCATTGATCAGTCGAATGAATTAATTGAAATATTACCTAAAGAAGAACTTGTATGGATTCGTGACAGCATTTTATCCAATCTTAGGAAATATAGTATTGTGATTACAGACATTAGTTTAAATAATTTGATCACCCATATTGCTATTGCTTGTAAGCGAATTCGAGAAAAAGAAAGCATTGAAATCGTGCAAGAAGAACTCGGAGAAATTGCTAAGAAAAAGGAATACACAGTAGCTAGAGAAATAGTAAAAGAGATAGAACAAAAGCTGAATGTTTCTTTTTCAAAAAATGAAATTGCCTATCTAGCCATTCACTTGCAGGGAACTAAAAAGATGCATTCTAATTCAGAAATGAATGAAATTGAGAGCTACTTGGAAAACGATATACAGTTATTAACAAGAGAGATCCTCCAAAAGATGGATAACGTTTATTCTTTAAATCTTTCAGAAGATAATGAATTAATATTAAGCTTGAGCCTACACCTTGAACCTGCAATTAATCGTTATAAGTATCAAATGAATTTAAGAAACCCTTTACTTGATGAGATTAAAAATAAATATCTTTTTTCATACGAAGCAGCACTAACAGTCGCAGCTGAAGTTATTAAAAAAAGACTCGGAATTACAATTGATGAAAACGAAATAGGATATATAGCCCTTCATTTTGAAGCTGCTCTAGAAAGAAACAAGCAAGACAGAAAAAGTAAAAAACGGTGTTTAATCGTTTGTGCTTCTGGTTTAGGTACGGCGCAATTACTTTTATTGAAATTAAAAGAGCGTTTTTATGATGAATTGAACGTTGTAGGAACAACAGAATATTACAATTTAAGAAATCAAGATTTTAACCATTTGGATTTAATTATCAGTACAATTCCTATCCCTGACAAACTACCTATTCCGGTTATTCAGGTAAGTACGCTTTTAGGAAAACAAGACGTAAACAAAATAGAGAAATTAGTGCGTGGCGATATTGCAGTTATCGAACGATATATGTTAAAAGATTTCACTTATCTTAAAATGAACTTCTCTTCTAAAGAAGAAGTTATTCAATTTTTAGGAAAAGAATTATTAAATGCGGGACTAGTCAATGAGCATTTCGTCGATTCTGTATTAGAACGTGAGCGATATTCTACAACAAGTTTTGGTAACTTAGTCGCCGTCCCCCATCCAATGGAACCTCAGGTGGATAAAACTTTTTGGTCGGTGGTTACTTTGAAAAATCCTATTCAATGGGAGGATAAACTTGTTCAATTTGTTTGTTTACTTAATATTAGTGAACAAAACCAAATGGAAGATTCTAAACCGATGTATGACGTTTTAATGAAATTATTAGATAATCGGCTATTAATTCAAAAAATACTGCAATGCGACACATATACTGAATTAAAAAATACATTAAAGAAAGTCTAAAAAAGGTGCAATTATTTTGCATCTTTTTTAGACTTTTTCTGTTGTCAACGGCAAATTATCCTCTACAAATGAAAGCGGTTATAAATTAGTATAAATGTGTAATAAATAAAGAAAAGGAGCGGGATATTGATGTCTAAACTTCCCAATAATTTTTTATGGGGTGGCGCTGTGGCTGCCCATCAAATTGAAGGCGCTTGGCAAGAAGACGGTAAAGGGGTAAGTACTGCCGATGTAATGACTGCAGGGACAAATAAAATTCGCCGTCGAATTACAGATGGCGTACTTGAAGGAGAAAACTACCCCAATCACGAAGCTATTGATTTTTATCATCGCTACAAAGAAGATGTTGGCCTATTAAAGGAAATGGGGTTAAAAGCTTTTCGAACTTCAATTGCTTGGTCTCGAATTTTTCCTAATGGTGATGAAAAAGAACCTAATGAAGAAGGCCTAAAATTCTATGATGATTTATTTGATGAGTTATTAGAAGCTGATATTCAACCAGTTATTACTTTATCCCATTTTGAAATTCCTTATCATTTAGCGAAAGAATATGGTGGATTTCGGAATAAAAAATTAATCGATTTTTTTGTTCATTATGCAGAAGTAGTGATGAATCGTTATAAAGATAAAGTAAAATATTGGATGACCTTTAACGAAATTAATAACCAAGCAGATGGACAAGATCCCATCCAAACTTGGACAAACTCAGCTATTTTAGTCAATGAAGAAGAAAACGATGAAGAAGTGATTTTCCAAGCAGGATTAAATGAACTAATCGCTAGCGCTAAAGTAGTAAAATTAGGCCATGAAATTAATCCGGATTTTCAAATTGGATGTATGATGGCTTATGTTCCTATCTATCCCTATTCATGTAATCCAAATGACATGATGGCATCGGTCAAAGTGATGAATCGACGTTTCTTTTATAATGATGTCCACGCACGTGGAGAAATTCCTGATTACGCTTTGAAAGAATGGAAAAGAAAAGGTTATAACATCCAATATACCAAAGAAGATTTGCAAACGTTAAAAGAAGGCACTGTGGATTATATTGGCTTTAGTTATTATATGTCAGGAACTGTCAGCACATTACCAGATTTTGAGGCCCAAGAATCCGTGCCAGAATATCCTAACGCAAAAATGGTGGATAACCCTTACATCGAAAAAAGTGACTGGGGATGGCCCATTGATACCATAGGTTTGCGCTATATATTAAATATCCTCTATCAACGATATAATTTACCTCTATTTATCGTTGAAAATGGTTTAGGAGCTT
>JAKDZT010000250.1 GCA_030462125.1 Tetragenococcus sp. | reverse complement strand
GCATAATTATGAAAGAAAAAGTTGTTTTAGCTTATTCAGGAGGTTTAGATACTTCTGTTTCAGTTCGATGGTTGACCGATCAAGGATATGATGTTATTGCATGTTGCCTAGATATTGGTGAAGGAAAAGATATCCAAGCAATTCGAGATAAAGCATTAATGGTCGGAGCAAGCCAGTCTTATGCCATTGATGCAAAAGAAGAATTTTTACAAGACTTTGCTCTAATCGCTTTACAAGGAAATACTTTTTATGAAAATTCCTATCCGCTGGTTTCCGCACTGTCACGTCCACTTATTGCAAAAAAATTAGTTGAATTAGCACATAAAACTAACGCAACAACAATCGCTCATGGTTGTACCGGCAAAGGAAACGATCAAGTTCGCTTTGAAGTTGCTATTGCATCACTAGATCCTAGTTTAAAAGTGATTGCACCAGTGCGCCAGTGGCAGTGGTCACGTGAGGAAGAAATCGCTTATGCACAGGCTAATAATGTCCCTATTCCTGCTGATTTGGATAATCCTTATTCGATTGATCAAAACTTGTGGGGCCGAGCTTGTGAGTGCGGCGCCCTTGAAGATCCCTGGTCTACTCCACCAGAAGGCGCCTATGGAATAACAAATGAATTGTCTAATACACCTGATAAACCAGATAGCTTGGAATTAGCTTTTGAAAAAGGAGTCCCTATTGCTATCAATGATAAAAAAATGAGTCTGACCTCTATTACTTCTACACTTAATACTCTAGCAGGTAAACATGGTATCGGACGAATCGATCATGTAGAAAATCGTTTAGTAGGTATTAAATCTCGAGAAGTTTATGAATGCCCAGGTGCTTTAACTATGATGCATGCTCACAAAGAATTAGAAGATTTAGTTTTTGCCCGTGAACTGGCTCATACCAAACCGATGATCGAAAATCAATTAGCTCAAACCATTTACGACGGACTTTGGTTCAATCCACTTACAAAAGCGCTTGTCGCTTTTATTAAAAGTTCACAAGAAAACGTTAATGGCGTGGTTCGTTTGAAATTGTTTAAGGGAAACATCATTTGCGAAGGTAAAAAATCTAAGAATAGTTTATACAACGAAAATCTAGCAACTTATACTTCCGCTGACACTTTTGACCAAGAAGCCGCGGTTGGATTTATTAAACTATGGGGGTTACCTTCAAAAGTTCACGCTGAAGTACAAGCACAACAAGCAGCTGAGGAGGAAAGCAAATGAAAAAGCTCTGGGGCGGTCGTTTTACTGGTGAAAACAAAGACTGGGTAGATACATTTGGGGCCTCTATTTCTTTTGACTATCAACTGGCTAAAGAAGATATCTTGGGCAGCTTAGCTCATGTTAAAATGCTAGGCGCTTGCGCTATTATTACAAAAGACGAGATGCAACAAATTCAAACAGGGTTAGAAAACTTGCAAGAAAAATTAGCTAATGACGAATTAACTTTCACAATTCAAAACGAAGATATACATCTAAATATTGAATCCCTTTTGACTGAGGAAATTGGCCCAGTTGCTGGTAAACTTCATACAGCACGTAGTCGTAATGATCAAGTAGCAACGGATATGCATCTATACCTCAAAGAAACTGTGATCCTTGTCATCAAAAAATTGCACCAATTACGTAGTGTGTTGCTAGGTAAAGCCGAAGAAAATGTCGAAACCATTATGCCTGGTTACACGCATATGCAGCACGCTCAACCTATCTCTTTCGGTCATCATTTATTAGCTTATTATCAAATGCTGACACGCGATCAAGAACGTATGCAAGAAAGTTTATCACGTATCGATATCTCCCCCTTAGGCGCAGCAGCTTTAGCTGGCACTACTTTTCCTATTGATCGTCAAATGACAGCGGATGAATTAGGATTTTCTGATATTTATGATAACAGCTTGGATGCCGTTAGTGATCGAGATTTTATTTTAGAGTTTTTAAGTAATGCTTCCTTGTTGATGATGCATCTTTCTCGTTTTTGCGAAGAGCTTATTCTATGGTGTACTTACGAGTTTCAGTTTGTTGAACTAACAGATACTTTTTCTACCGGAAGTTCAATCATGCCTCAGAAGAAAAACCCGGACATGGCGGAACTAATCCGTGGTAAAACAGGACGTGTCTACGGGAATTTAACTCAGTTATTAACCGTTATGAAAGGTTTACCTCTAGCTTATAATAAAGACTTTCAAGAGGATAAAGAAGGCATGTTTGACACTTCAGAAACGGTTATCACTAGTTTAGAAATTATGAGTGACATGATCAAGACAATGAAAGTAAATCCAACAAATATGCAGCAGGCAACGGAAAAGGATTTTTCTAATGCAACAGAATTAGCTGACTATTTAGCCAATAAAGGCATACCCTTTCGACAAGCACACGAAATTGTAGGTAAATTAGTTTTAGAATGTATTCAACAAGGAAGCTATCTGCAAGATATCCCCCTAAAAAAATACCAGGAAGTCTCTCCTGTTATTGAAGCAGACGTTTACGATAAATTAAGTGCCGCAACCGCCGTGAAAAGTCGCAATTCAACAGGCGGCACTGGTTTTGATCAAGTAAAAGCCCAAATTGAAAAAGCTCGAAAAGAACTACAAAACTAGAGTTAGACTGATAAAGTAACCTTAGAATTTACTAAATCTAGAGCTAGTCTAGCAAACTAGCCCTAGATTTTTTTAAATTTAGAGTTGGACTAGCAAAGAAGCTTGTAAAATTTTTAAATCTAGAGCTAACCTGACAAAGTAACCTTAGTTTTTTTAAATCCAGGGTAATTCTGCTTATTTTTTCTAGTTTTGCGAAAAAAGTTTAGTATGCTT
>JAKDZT010000249.1 GCA_030462125.1 Tetragenococcus sp. | reverse complement strand
ATCTACTTAAAAGCAAAGTTTTTAGCAGTTGATCTAGACGGTCAGCTGCTTTTTTTATTTTAGATAAGGTTTTCTTTTAAATAAAATGATCAAAAAATTTTAAATTTCATCTACAAATGACGTAATTTTTCAATATTCTGCTACAATACTTCTTGAATCACTAAAAGGAGGTGCTTTATGGCGCGTAGCATCCGCTGTGTTATTGCATTTATTATTTCTACAATTCTAGGTGTAGGAGTCGTACACTATCTTGTTTATCCAACCTTATTACAATATGAACGCTTTGAAAATGTTATGAACCGTTTTGGCTATACGAAAGAAACGCTCATTGTGTTTGTGGTGTTAAGTTGTTGGTTCTTGTACTTACAAATTGAATTTCGCCATTTTTCTATGCTCTATCTTTATTTGTTTTATAGTGTCTATCTCTTTTTACTTTTTGTTGTGCTATTTACCAAGGCACCGGAGTATCATACCTTTAATGGCGATTTATTTGATTTTTTGGTCTGGGATAGAGGGACTCTGATTGAAGCATTCTTAAATTTAGCCTACTTTATTCCATTGGGAGGACTTTATGGTTTAAGAGCCAATTGGCTTGAGTTTATTTTAATTTCATTACTAACAATTACCGGTATTGAAACAATCCAGTATGTCTTTTATATCGGGACTTTTTCAGTTAGTGATATTTTATTGAACTTTTTAGGTTGCCTAGTGGGTTATAGTAGTTGTTTGCTAATAAGAAAATTTTTAACAAAACCTGCCTTTAAATAGCAGTGATGAAAAAAATGCCATAAACATCCTAAAAAAGATGTCTATGGCATTTTTTATGAATTTAAACTTTTATTTACTTATATTTGAAAGGCAATCAATGAGTTCTGAAAATTGGTTAACTTGAGTCATTTTCTTTTGTAACTTTTCATTTTCTACTAAATCCGATAAATAATCAAAAAATGTTTGTAAGCCTTCTTTGTCACTATCTTTTCCTATGATTAAAAAAATAATCTTTACTCTGTTTTCTTTATCCCATTTGATAGCTACTTTAGAGATGCAAACTACAATTTTCGTTTCTTTTACCTGACTATCAATAGCGTGAGGTATCGCGATAAAGGGTGTTATGCTTGTTGGAACGACCCGTTCTCTTGTAATGACTTTTTCAATAAAATTCTTTGTAATGACATGTTTTTTTTCTAAGATATTTCCCAGTGCATGGATTAATTGCTCTCTTTTGTCTATCTCTGTGTTAATAAAAAAGAGTGACGGGTCAAATAATGTATATAGTTCTGAACGTTTTTTATCCTGATCTAAAAGTTGTTGGATTTCTTGTAGCCCTTTTTTTATTTCCATAAAATCAACTTGAACAATAGGTACTTCAGTTTTAGCAAGAGGAATTGTGGAAATGATAAAATCTACTGTCGTACGTTCCTGTAATTGAAATGTTGCAAAAGAAACAGTATCAATAATTTCGATCTGCTCGGGAAAGTTTTTATGCACGATAGCTTCTAACAGACGACTGCTCGAAATTCCTTGACCACAAACAATTAACACTTTTTTTGTTTTCAATTCTTTTTTATTACTACGTTCAATAGCCGCTGCTATATGCAAAGCAATATATCCAATATCATCTTCTGTAAACTGATAATAATGTAAAAATTCATTTTTTGAGATTGCCATAACGGTTAACTCAAAAGCATAGGAGTAATTTCTTTTGATTGCCGGTAATAATGGATTACTTTTAATTGTTAAAATATTTTTTAAAGGTAAGTAGTTGGAAAAGTGGACGATCAAGTCTTTTCTTAATATCTCATCTTCTTGTAAGTTTTCACCAAATGTTTGTCTAATTTCTTTTAGTAATTCCTGAACTAATTTTTCAATTTCTTTTTTATATTGCTTTGAAGATGACTGTTGCTGTAACTCAGTAAAAAAATGTGCGTAAATCCAATTTTTATCGTTTTGAGAAAATGTAAGTTGATGCTTGCTTTCTACCCATGTGATCAGTTGATCCATCGCTTGCTGAATTTTTGGGTCAAATAAAGTTACTTGCGTTAATTCTTCCACTTCATGGTGCTTTTTAATTCGCAAAATAGCGATGGCAATATGCACAACAAAATTCTTTCGATTATAATCTGTAATTTTATACTCGTACGGTGGGAAGAGTTCAATGGTCTTTTGAAAAATTTCTTTTAGATCAATGCCTGCAAAAATTCGCTGCTCTATTATAGAAAATTGTGAAATATAACTATTGAGGTTTCGTTCAATCATTTGTTCAGCGAAACATTGTCGTACATTTATTTCTTGTCCTGTTAGTTTATATCCGATATTTGTCTTAGAAGTGATCACAAGTTCGTAGGATGCAAGTAGTACTTTTAGCTCTTTAAGATAGCCTAATAAGGTGGTTCTTCCTACAAAAATAATGTCACAGAGCTCATCTATTGACAGAAACTTCTCTGCAGTAAGTAACAAATATAAAAGTTGTTTTATTCGATCCTCTGTATTTTCTAAAGAAAAAATAGCAGTTGATGATGCTATGTTGGTCATCTGTTTGAATAATATTCGAACATTTTCTTTATTTTGTAATTGATAACCTAGGCCTCGTAACGTAACGATTTCTGCATTATAATCAACTAACTCGTTATTTAATTCTTTAATATCACTTCTTATGGTACGTTCTGAAACAGCGAAGTATTTGGTTAATTCATTCATAGTACAGATGCTTTCTGTATTAAAACGAAGAAAAAGCTGTTCTAATCGTTTATAAGCAAACATTTTTTCCTCCTTATTGTATTTTCTTAGCACTAAGTATAGAGGAACTAAGAAATTAAAC
>JAKDZT010000248.1 GCA_030462125.1 Tetragenococcus sp. | reverse complement strand
TTATTGCAAACTTTTCGCAATTTATTTTACCAATGTGGGCCAACCATAAAGATGCTATATTTATATTTTTAGGTGTTGGATTAGCCTTTTCGGTGGTTTATTACTTCCTTTTCCGCTGGGCAATTGTTCGATTCAATATCAAAACCCCTGGACGTGAAGATAGCGGCGAAGTCAAAATGTATAGCAAAAAAGATTTTAAAGAAAAACAAGCGGCAGGCGGTGTAGCCATGTCTAGCGTGAGAGAAAGTGATAATCCAAATGCACAGAAGGCCGCACAGTTCATAGAAGGTCTAGGGGGTGCACAAAACATCACCGATGTGACCAATTGTGCGACAAGACTGCGGGTTTCTGTCGCAGATGAAGGACAAGTACTAGAAGATGATTTCTTTAAAGGAGGCGGTGCGCACGGAGTTGTAAGAAACGGAAAAGCTTTCCAAGTCATTGTTGGTTTGGATGTGCCGAAAGTAAGAGAATTTTTTGAGGAAATTGTAGAAGACGAAAATAAAAATTATGAAGGAGACGAATAGTTTTATGACTTTGAAAAAACAATCAATTGTAGTAGCAGGCGGCGGCAGTACATTTACACCAGGAATCGTGATGATGTTATTAGAAAACTTGGATAAATTTCCGATTCGTTCATTGAAATTTTATGATAATGATAAAGAAAGACAGAAACAAATTGCGGATGCCACAGAAGTGATTATAAAAGAACGGGCACCAGAAATTGAATTTAAAGCAACAACAAATCCAGAAGAAGCTTTTACAGATGTTGACTTTGTCATGGCACATATCCGAGTTGGAAAATACGCCATGCGGGAAAAAGATGAAAAGATCCCAATGAAATATGGTGTTATCGGACAAGAAACTTGTGGTCCTGGTGGGATTGCTTATGGCATGCGTTCTATTCCTGGCGTCTTAGAAATTTTAGATTATATGGAAAAATATTCTCCGAACGCATGGATGCTAAATTATTCCAATCCTGCAGCGATTGTGGCTGAAGCAACAAGAAGATTACGTCCTAATAGCAAGATTATCAATATTTGTGATATGCCAGTAGGAATTGAAATTCGTATGGCTGAAGTATTGGGTCTAGCCTCCCGTAAAGATATGGAAGTACGTTATTATGGCTTGAACCACTTTGGTTGGTGGACCGATATTCGCGATAAAGATGGTAACGATTTGATGCCACAACTTACTGATTGGGTAAAAGAACACGGCTATATTACACCGAAAGAATTAGAAGCGGGTACAGACGAAGAACCAAGTTGGGAATACACTTTTGGTAAAGCTAAAGAAGTCCAATGGTTGGATCCAGATACCTTGCCTAATACCTATTTGAAATATTACTTCTATCCGCAAGATGAAGCAGAGCACAGTGATATCAACTATACTCGTGCCAATGAAGTTATGGATAATCGGGAAAAACACGTATTTAGTGAGTGTAACCGCATTTCGAATATCAAAACAGCAGAAGATGCAAAATTAGTTGCAGATGATCATGCTAGTTATATTGTTGATTTAGCTCGGGCGATTGCGTATAACACAAAAGAACGTATGCTTTTAATTGTGCCTAATCATGGCGCAGTAGAGAACTTTGACTCAGAAGGAATGGTAGAGGTCCCTTGTATAGTAGGATCACAAGGTGCTGAACCAATGACTCAAGGTTCAATTCCCCGCTTCCAAAAAGGTTTGATGGAACAACAAGTAGCCGTAGAAAAATTAGTGGTGGATGCTTGGGCTACTAAATCTTATCAAAAATTATGGCAAGCTCTTACATTATCACGTATTGTGCCAAATGCGCGTGTAGCAAAACAAATTTTGGATGATTTGATTGAAGCTAACAAAGAATATTGGCCAGAACTAAAGTAATGGAAAAAAGGTTCTCAGATGCTTAAATAGTGTCTGGGAACCTTTTTTAATAAGATAAAATAAACAAAATAGTAATAACTTTTAGCAGCATATCCACCTTGTGTTACAATTAAAACACAAGAAGATGGAGGATGAATTATTTTGAGTATAGAAGCTTTAATTAATGAACATTATGACTATTTAAATGAAAATGACCAACATATTTCTCAATATATTATAAAACATGAAGAAGAATGTAAACGTTTATCGATCACTCAACTAGCGGAAGCTACATTGACTTCAAAATCTTCAATTTTACGTTTTACGCAAAAATTAGGTCTTTCAGGCTATAGTGAATTCAAGTATGCATTAAAGCAACAACATACATATCGTAAAGAAGAAAGTTCCTTTGTCGCTATGCAACAAGAGGACCTTTTACAAACAGCTAAACTTTTTAATCAGCAGAATATTATACCTGCTTTGCAAACTTTTGATCAAGCAAAATCAATTTATTGTTATGGCACTGGTTGGGGACAAAGAGATGTTTTACAAAGCTTTATACGTAGCGTCATTCCATTACAACGTTTTCCTATACATTTACAATCACAAAAAGAGTTGAGTCTGGTTTTAAACGGTTCTATTACTGAAAAGGATTTGATGATTATTTTATCATTAAGCGGAGAAAATAAACCACAAGAAAATGTTTTAAATCGAATGAAATTAAAAAATATTCCTATCTTATCGATCACTAATATGAGTAGGAATCGTTTAGCCTCCAAAGCAACTTATAATTTATACTATCAATCGACGGAAATAGGTCAATCCAGCGATGAGATTTTCAGTATGATGCCCTTATTCCAAATTATGGATTTGTTTTATCGTGCTTATGTAGATTATAAGCAAATTGATTTAGAGCAGTTATAATAACTTTTAGCGTTAATTCTCAGGGATGGAAAAAGATATAATTTATT
>JAKDZT010000247.1 GCA_030462125.1 Tetragenococcus sp. | reverse complement strand
GCGGTAATTTATCCTCAGATTCCGGGCTGATATTAGTAAAAGAATTTATGAATAGATTTAATGTTAGTCAAATCATAAGGGAAAATATACAGATTCAAGATGACCGACTGTATCATATTCATGGAAATGAATCTATTCTGGAACAAATCATCTTACAGTTAATTGCAGGCTATTCTACGGATTCTTCTGCCAATATATTAGCAACTGATCCTATCTTTCAAGCTGTTTTAAATAAAACACGGTTGGCTTCACAGCCATCTATTTCTCGCTTCTGGGATCGGATGACAACAGAAAATATCGTTCAACTTCAAAAGGTTAACCAAATTTTGATTGATAAAGCACGTATGATTCGAAATACGAATGAAATGATTTTCGATTTAGATTCTACCCACAGCGATACCTTTGGAAATCAAGAAATGACCGATTATAATGCGCATTACCAGACAACCGGTTATCATCCGCTCGTTGCCTTTGATGGTCTTACTGGTGACTTTCTTAAAGCAGAACTTCGTTCTGGAAATGTCTACACCTCGAATGGTGTCGCAGCATTTACTCGTCCATTATTTGAGCATTATCAATCTGTGACACCAGTAAGCACTATTATGGTACGTGCAGATAGTGGATTCGCAACGCCCGATTTGTATGAACTTTGTGAAGAATACGATAGTTTGTATACTATCCGCTTAAAATCCAATCGTAATCTGTGCAGAATCGCTGAGCAATTCATTACCATTAAGGATAATCACGATTGGGATAAGAAAGAAGTTCATTACTATAACGCCACTTATCAAGCAAAGGCGTGGAAAAAATTCAGAAGGATTTGCATAAAATCAACTAGAGAAGCTGGTGAATTGCTTTTTAGACATGAATTTATCATTACCAATTTCTCAAAAGATGTCTCTCCAGAAATGGTTTTCCAAACGTATTCAAAAAGAGGAACGATGGAAAATTACATTAAGGAAGCAAAAAACGGGTTTTACTTTGACAAAACAGACAGCCCAACCTTTATAGAAAATCATGCTCGTATGATCGTAAGCCTATTGGCTTACAATATAGTAAACTTCATGCGAACATTATGTTTTACCAATGAAACGAAAGGGTATCAGGTTTCTACTATTCGCTTATTTTTCTTTAAAATAGCTGGAAAGATGGTTCATTCTGGAAGAAGAAACTGCTTGAAATTAAGTAGTTACCATGTTTACCAGAAACTATTTTATCGGATTCTACAAAACATTCAGGTACTGCAATGTTAAGTGCGTTCATTGGGCAATTTAAAAAGTTCGTTAACCATCCGCTAGGATGAGTGCGCCCAAAATGAGGTCTTACTTGAATTTAATCCGTTAGCAAACAAAAAGAAATTAGACCATTTAGAAGAATATTTTTGAGAAAAAGAGCCATTGACCATAAAATGAAACAGATGATTGATAAAATTTAGCCCTTTATAAAAGGAGTCAAGTCCACAATCCTGTGTAAAAGTTCTAGTACAATGCATGGTTGAAAATGAGTTGTCTTTTTTGTAGGTTATAGCTATTTTAGAACTGGATATATTTGCGGGGCGAACTTACCCACTCTTCATGCTCATCCATTAAAACAGCGCCAACCAATCGGTTAGCCGAAGCAACATTCGGGAAAATACGGATAGTTTTCTCACGACGACGCACTTCTTGGTTTAGTCGCTCAATTAAATTGGTACTTTTTAATCGAGAATGGACCTGTTCCATTACCGTATACTGGAAGGCATCTTCAAAACCATTATCTAATTTCTCACAGGCTTTTTGGTATTTTTTCTTACCTTCATAAGCTTGTAGTAATTGATCTTTTGCTGCTCTAGCCAGATCGATAGTAGTGAATCTGAAGATGGCTTTTAAAGAATCTCTAAAGGGCTTAGATTCTTTTTTAGGAATGGTTTCTAGGATGTTTCTCATGAAATGAACTTGACATCTTTGCCAAGAAATCCCGGCAAAGGATTGACGAATAGCTGTAACTAGACCTGGATGAGCATCTGAAATGACGAGTTGTGTTCCACTCAATCCCCGTTTTTTCAAGTAGTTGAAGAACGTCGTCCATGTTTCTACACTCTCACCATTCTGAATCATAAAACCAATAATCTCGCGTTCACCTTCTTCGGTGATTCCTAAAGCGATAGGACAACTTTTAGAAAGCACTCGGTGATCCTCTCGTACTTTAATGTAAAGAACATCAACCATTAAGAACGGATACTTCGTATCAGAAAGAGTTCGATTTTGCCATTCAGAGACGAGTGGATCGAGTTGTTTAGTTAAACTAGAAACAAATGATTTAGAAACAGTCTTTCCACAGAGTTTTTCTACGATATGAGAGACCTTACGAGTAGAGACGCCAGAAACATACATCTCTACCATTGAGGCCAGCAAGGCTTTCTCATTTCGTTGGTAACGCTCAAATAGGTCTGGCGAGAAGTTTCCGTCATGGGTCCGTGGGACCTTTAAATCTAACGTTCCAACACGCGTTGTTAGCTCTCTTTCATAATAGCCATTGCGTTGGCTAACACGGTTCCCAGAGCGTTCGTAGTCATCTACTTGAATATAATCTGTCCGTTGTTGTTCCATGACTTGATGAAAAACCATTTTTAGAATACTTTTGGCAGTGTCGTCTTTTACCGAATGTTCAATTAAGCTTTGTATTTCTTCCGTTTCCAATGTAAAATGTACTTGGGTCATATGATTGCCTCCTTGGTATGTTTTTGTGGTTAAAAACATTGTACCGTAAAGAGGCTTTCATGTGGCCTTTTCCTTTTACACAATTATATGGACTTTATCATAAAAGGTATGAATTATTCAGGCAA
>JAKDZT010000246.1 GCA_030462125.1 Tetragenococcus sp. | reverse complement strand
AAAGTACACGATACAGGAGTAAAAAGTACACGATACAGGAGTAAAAAGTACACGATTGAGGAGTGCAATTAGTTATTACTCTTTACTTTACTCCTTTATTATGATATGCTCCTTTTAAGAGAAAAAAGGAGTGCTTTCCATGGCAAATGAATTATTCCAAAGTGACCGTGATTTTAACGATGATTTAATCGAGCAACGTGGCATGTTTGTGGCTCAACATAACGATTTGATAGTGAAGGCTGATTATGACCTTTCCGCTCGTGAATTGAAGATTATGGACTTTCTAATCTCTCGTATAAAGCCAGATGATAAAAGGTTCAATGTCGTACATACAAGCCTTTATGAGATAGCTAAAGTCCTTAATTTAAAAAGATCCGGTCAGTCGTATAATCAAATCTCTGACAACATAAGAGAATTACGAAAAAAAGAAGTTATGATATTAGGGAAAGGCGAAAAAGGGCGTTCTATCACGATTACTGGGTGGATAAGCGAGCCTACTTTTCACGAAAATGGACAAGTAGAAATTGTAATCAGTGAAAAATTTATGCCCTTTTTATTAGATTTACGAAAAACAGGTAACTACACCCAGCACTTACTGTTTGATACAGTTAAACTCAACAGCAAGTACTCGATTCGTTTGTACAAATTAATACGTGAAGCAAACAAAGATAAAGGGCGTACTTGCCCTATTTTGAAAGGCACCCCAGAAGAATTAAAAACAAAATTAGGTGCACCAGAAAGCTATTCTTGGGCTGATTTGAGAAAAAATGTGATAAATAGAGCTATTGATGAAATCAATTTAGAAATTGACGATATGGATTTGCAGTTGAATACTGGGAAACGTGGTCGTAGCGTGGTTCATGTCGAAATAGCTAATGCATTTTACCCCCGAAACCCTAAACAAGATGAAAACTCAACCCCCGTTCCCATGATTAACTGGCTGGAAGATTTGGAGGATAAAAAATGAATGATAACGAAAAGAGACTAATGATCGAAAACGAAAACTTGAAAAAAGAGATTGCATTTTTGAAAGAAAAAATCGAAAAATATCGGAGAATGGACGTAGAGCTATCTACAGAAATCGATTTATTGAGAGAGGGAATAATAAAATAAAAAACTCGCCCCCTGCTGAAAAGCGAAGGGGGCTTTTTTATTTATTTTGTGCCAAATAAAATTGGAAAATTTGGCACAAAACAGCACTTAAAAATGAAGCGAAAACGGACGAAGTCCAAGCGAAATTTTTCTTGGCTGCAAAGCAGACAAACGCTCTTGATCTTGACCTTAGCCGACTGCAAGTCTCCTCGAAGAGCGTTTAGAGTGTTTTGATGGTAGCGAAGCGGACGTCAAAACCTCTAAAACGTTACCTTTTGACAAAAGGTAACCAAAACCGGTATAGTGCAAGCAACTAAAGACTTAGAAAGGTGGTTCTATAAATGGTTAAAATGTCAGCTAGTTTTGTCAAAGGAACGACAACATCAATCAAACATAATAACCGAGATTTTAAAGAAAAAGACTGGGAAACAAAATACCATAATCACATCAATCGAGAACGAGAAAAGGATAATAAATATTTGCAATCGACTCCCATTCGAGAGAAATATGACGAGCTTTTTGGCGAAGAAGTGGAACGATATAATGCCACTCAAAAAAGAAAAGATAGAAAAATTGATGATTATTTCGACAAAGTAAAAAATGACAAAACACTAAATACGCAGTATGAATTCATTGTGCAAGTGGGAACGAAAGATGATTTTGATTTGTATTCAAATTATAAAATTGCGAACGAAATTTTAGAAGAATACACAAAAAATTTTGAAGATCGAAACCCCCACTTGAAAATTTATAACGCTGTTATTCACAACGATGAAGCAAGCTCACACTTGCATTTGAACGTTATTCCAGTAGCTGAAGGCTACAAACAGGGTATGAAGAAGCGTCCAGCATTTAATAAAGCCATTGAAGAACAAGGGTTTGAACGAACTGGCGATTCTCGTCAAGTGTTTAGAGATTGGCGTAATAGTGAGTTGTCCGAGATTGAAACGTTGATGAACAAGCGTGAAATCGAGCGTGTAAAGGTTGGAACGAATAGCATTCAGTCTATGCCAGAATATAAAAAAATTAAAGGAGAGTTAGAAGACAAAAAAAGCGAGTTAGAGCGTACAAAAAGTGAAGTCGTTGCATTAACAGGCGACACGTCGAAAAAGGCAGACAAAAGCAAATTAGGTGCTAAATACGAAACAAAGACAGTAAAGGTGCCAAGTGGCGAAACCGTTGGTATTGGTAAGTTGCGACATGAATTTACGAAAAAAGAAGAACAAAAGACAGGAAACGTTGTTATACCAAAGCAGAAATTAGATAAATTCTTACAAGACCACGATGACTTATATAAGGCGAACCAGCGATTGAAACGCTACGTTGAAACAGATCTTCCAAAAGAAAATAAAGAGCTAATCGATGATTATAACGATTTAAGACACCGTTTTAACGTGAATGTGGACGACTATAACGACCTTTTAGAACAAAAAAGAAGTCTTGAAAAAGAAAATAAAACATTAAAAGATACGGTAAAATCACTCAAAAAAGAAATTGGAAGTATCTATCACAACATAAACGATGCTTTTAAACGAATTTTTAGCAACTCTCCGAAGATTAAAGATGTTTTGAATGTAATTACCGAGAAAATTTCTAAAGACGTTCCTAGGGGCGAATTTGAGCGTTTAAACGACAAAGAAAATAAACAGGAAAGAAAGAGAAATCGTGGAATAAGCCGATAAATTGTAATTTCTCTTTAAAACGTTGTTGTGGTGGCGTTTCTGAGACGATTTCAGA
>JAKDZT010000245.1 GCA_030462125.1 Tetragenococcus sp. | reverse complement strand
TTCTAGCATATTTGCGTAATAAAGATGTTACTCGTTACCGCGAATTGATCCAAGCTTTAGGATTACGCCGTTAATCAAGACAAAAAGAAAAGTGAGGTTCTTTTGGATCTCACTTTTTTGCTGTGAATCACTGCGACTTAGCGACCGAGGGGAGCTAAGAGCAGATCCTTCAAGGACTTAGCGACTTGTCGCTTAGACCTTGATGAGATCGAAGCGTAAGCGAAGTGATGAACAGTACTAGAGGAGCAAAGCGGATGTAGTGTCCTTTGCTTTTGAATCAAAAGTAAAGCATTAAGGAAATTAAAATGGTCTTTACTGTAAAATTAATAATAAACTATAAAAGCTGTGAGTGTTGGCTTGATCTAACTACTAACCAAATAAAAGCACTGAAAATTTTCAATGTTTTTATTTGTTTAGTAGCAAGCCCTACACACAGTGGAAAAGGAGAAGTTATGACAAAACAAGTTTTTGAAACAACTTGGGGAGGACGTCCTCTACAAGTGGAAGTTGGACAACTGGCCAAACAAGCAAATGGTGCTGTATTAGTACGATATGGTGAAACAGTAGTATTAAGTGCAGTTGTGGCTTCAAAAGAAGCTAAGGGAACGGACTTTTTCCCACTGACTATCAATTATGAAGAAAAAATGTACGCTGTAGGAAAGATTCCGGGAGGCTTTATAAAAAGAGAAGGCCGTCCTAGTACCGATGCAACTTTAACTGCGCGGTTAATTGATCGCCCTATTCGCCCAATGTTTGCAGAAGGCTTCCGTAATGAAGTACAAGTAACAAACACAGTTATGAGTGTGGAACAAGATTGTTCGCCAGCCATGGCAGCTATGCTAGGTTCTTCTTTAGCTTTGTCAATTTCTGACATCCCATTTGAAGGTCCTATTGCGGGTGTAGAAGTTGGACGTGTGAATGGTGAATACATTTTAAACCCGACAGTAGAACAACATGAAAGTTCAGATATTGATTTAACCGTTGCTGGTACTAGTGAAGCAATCAATATGGTCGAATCAGGTGCTCAAGAAGTGACTGAAGCAGATATGCTTGGCGCTTTGATGTTCGGGCAAGAGGCTATTCAAGAATTGGTAGCTTTTGAAGAAGAAGTAGCCGCAAGTTGCGGTAAAGAAAAAATGGATATTTCTTTATTACAAGTAGATGAAGATTTACAAAAAGCTATTTATAATAATTACTATGAAACCATGAAAACGGCAGTTTTAACAGAAGAAAAATTAGCGCGTGAAGATGAAATTGAAAATGTAAAAACAATTGTTAAAGAAGCTTATGAAGAGCAAATCACAGCACTAGAAGAAGAAGCTAGTGATCATCTGGCTCAAGAAGTAAATCAAATTGCTGAAGATTTAGAAAAAGATGTCGTTCGTGAACTCATAACCATTGACAAAATACGTCCTGATGGTAGAAAAGTTGATGAAATTCGTTCACTTTCTTCTGAAGTTGGTTTATTACCACGAGCTCATGGTTCAGGACTGTTTACTCGTGGACAAACGCAAGCTTTATCAGCTTGTACATTAGCGCCTTTAGGTGAACATCAAGTAATCGATGGTTTAGGTGTAGAAGAATCTAAACGTTTCATCCACCACTATAATTTCCCTAAATACAGCGTAGGTTCAACGGGCCGCGCAGGTTCTCCAGGTCGCCGAGAAATTGGTCACGGTGCATTAGGTGAACGAGCATTGTCGCAAATTATCCCAAGTGAAGCAGAATTTCCTTATACTATTCGTTTAGTTGCAGAAGTTCTAGAATCTAATGGTTCTTCTTCACAAGCAAGTATTTGTGCTGGAACTTTAGCATTAATGGATGCAGGTGTTCCTATTAAAGCACCTGTTGCTGGTATTGCGATGGGACTTGTATCAGATGGTGAAAATTATACGATTTTGACTGATATTCAAGGTATGGAAGACCACTTAGGAGATATGGACTTTAAAGTTGCCGGAACGAAAGATGGTATCACTGCTTTACAAATGGATATCAAAATTCAAGGAATCACTGAACAAATCCTACGTGAAGCTTTAGCTCAAGCTAAACAAGCGCGAATGGAAATTTTACAACAATTAACATCAACGATTGCTCAACCAAAAGAAGAATTAAGCCCTTATGCGCCGAAAATCGAAATGATGTCTATTGACCCTGAAAAGATCAAAGATGTTATTGGTAAAGGCGGCGACGTGATTAACGGTATTATAGATGAAACCGGCGTTAAAATTGACATTGATCAAGAGGGAAATGTGTCCATTGCTTCTTCAGACGCTGAAATGATTAAAAAAGCAAGTGGAATTATTAAAGACTTGACCAAAGAAATCAAGCCGGGAGAAGTTTATTTAGGAAAAGTTGTTCGAATTGAAAAATTTGGCGCTTTTGTTAATATTGCTAAAGGAAAAGACGGTTTAGTTCACATTTCGCAAATTGCAAATGAACGTATCAATAAAGTAGAAGACGTTCTTCATGTAGGTGACGAAGTACTTGTCAAAGTAACTGAAATTGACAAACAAGGACGCATCAATCTTTCAAGAAAAGCGATGTTAAAAGATGATGAGAAGACAGATGAAAAAAAAGACAGTAAGAGTACTAACAAATAATTGAAACTTAAAAATACCTTATAAGCGATTCTGGTTTGCTTATAAGGTATTTTTTAAAGATAATAATAGAGACAGGAGGAATGGTAAATGCGTTCAAATTGGCAAAATAAAATTATTCAGTTCATGCGAGGAAGGTACGGTGTGTTCGATCCGTTAAATAAAACCTTACTTATTTTAACAGCGGTGTTAATCATTTTTAATGTGTTTATTACGATCCCATTAATGAATTTACTTGTGTTACTGCTATTGGTTA
>JAKDZT010000244.1 GCA_030462125.1 Tetragenococcus sp. | reverse complement strand
TTGACCTTACTAAAGAAACGTTAAAACTACTAAACATAAACATGGGTACAATAGACAAATATTATACCATTTTTTTAGCCTTTGCTACTTCCTTAGTTGTTGCGGTAGTCCTTGCCCGTATAATTGGTACAATGCTAAAACAGGCTGATGATACAACAGACGCAACATGGGCAAACATTATAAAAGACTCTGTCAAATCAGCAGCTTCCATACCAATTATGGTTTTCATTCAAGGGTTTCTATTGAGAATGCTAACAATTCCTCTGATAACATTTGCGTTCGACGACGCCAAAGGATTATCAATGAAATCCGTTAAACACGCTTCTAATGTCGCAACAGGGAATGGATCAGGATATGGGTACGGAGTTCCACTTTTGATTATGGCATTTTTTTTAATAGTATTGGGTGTTTTCTTCTTCAAAATTGGTAGGTTTTTTGCTGATATGGCATTCTTTACTATATCTATTCCACTTGTAGGAGTATCAATAGCAACTGAAAGCTTTGATTATTCTTCTACATGGTGGAAGAAGTTAGTTTATATCAACCTAACTATTATTGCCCAAACAATATCCTTAGCCATTATGGTCGCTAGCTTTGCCTTGCTTGATAAAGGTTGGGGTTATTTAGCGATTACATTCGGTTTTGGTGCATTAATTATCAATCCACCAACTGTATTACAAGATATGTGGCAGTCCACGGGAATGGGCAAAGCAGCGGCAATGAGTAGTACTAGAATTATGAGTAATATGATGAGAAAGCATTAGTAAAATAAGAAAGGAAATATTAAAATGAAAACAGTGATTTTAGCAGAAAAGCCAAGTCAAGCTAGATCATATGTCGAAGCTTTTCAGAAACACACAAAAAAACAGGGCTACTATGAAGTTAGTGACCCTGTTTTACCAGATAATACAACTGTCACGTTCGGTTTTGGTCATTTGGTCGAATTAGCAACACCTGAACAATATAACGAGAAGTATAAACACTGGTCATTAACTAATTTACCTATTTTCCCAGAAAATTACAAGTTCATTGTACCTACAGACAAGAAAAAACAATACAAAATAATTAAAGATTTATTACATGAAGCAGACACAATAATTATAGCCACTGATAGTGACAGAGAAGGTGAAAATATTGCATGGTCAATTATGACGAACACAAAAATTAACTTAGAAAGCAAAACAATCAAGCGACTATGGATAAATTCACTTGAAAAAGACGCTATTTTACAAGGATTTCAAAATCTAAAAAACGGTTGGAATTACTATCCAGCCTATAAAGAAGCCCAAACAAGACAAATAAGCGATTGGCTCATTGGTATGAACGGAAGCCCTTTATACACCTTGTCATTACAAGAACAAGGATTAAAAGGGGTCTATTCTATTGGAAGAGTACAAACCCCTACGCTTTATATGGTCTATAAGCGTGACTATGAAATCGAAAACTTTAAATCTGAACTTTATCTAGAGTTAAATGCAGAAATGACAGCAAATAACCAAACATTTAAAGCAAAGTTAGCCCCCTACAAACGATTTAAAAATGAAAAAGAGCTAAATACCTTTATGGACGCTAAAAGCTTGCAGAGAGGACAACAAGACGGTTTAATTAAAACCGTTCAAAAACAACAAAAGAAAACGAACAGTCCACGTTTATTTTCGCTATCCAGTTTACAAAGTGAGATTAACAAACGTTACCATGTCAGTGCTAGTGAAACCTTACAAGCTGTTCAATCATTATACGAAGCAAAACTATTAACTTATCCAAGAACTGATTGTAACTATATTACTAACCAAGAATTTGATTATTTGGTTAAAAATCTATCACAGTATCTAGGGTTAGTATCTAAGGAAGTATCTTTAAATCAAACAGAACCTCAGACAAGGCATGTTAACAATAAAAAAGTTCAAGAACACCATGCCATTATCGTGACTAAGACTATACCAAAAAAAGAAACATTGGATAATTTACCAATGCTGCAACAACAAATCTATAACCTTATTTTACGTACAACTTTAGCTATGTTTGCTGATCCATACGAATATGAAGAAACTACCATATTGGCTAGTATTGGGAATGCAACATTCAAAACACAGGGAAATACGCCCAAAAATGAAGGTTGGAAAGCTTTACTTCACGAACAAAACGTTGAACAAAAAGAGCAAGCTTTACCTAATCTAAAAGAAAAACAACGGGTAAAAGTAAACCTTCAAGATGAGACAAAAAAAACAAAACCACCTAAACCCTTTACCGAAGGAACATTAATTACTGCTATGAAGACCGCAGGTAAAACCGTTGATAACGAAGAAGCACAAACCATATTAAAAGATGTTGAGGGGATTGGAACAGAAGCAACACGATCCAATGTCTTAGAAGTTCTAAAAAAACGAAATTACTTAACAACAGAAAAAAACCAAATCCATGTTAGTGAACAAGGGAGAACGCTATGTAAAGCTGTAGAGCTAGAACCTTTATTAACCAGTGCTGAAATGACAGCAAAATGGGAAGTTGCTTTAAAACAAATTAGTCAAAAGCAACGTACCCAGGAAAACTTTTTAGGACAAATTAATAATTTCGTACAGAAATTAGTTACAGAAGTTCCCGAACAAATGCAAAAAAGTGATAGTTTAAAGCAACAAGTTGCTAATCAAAAACAAACTGAAATCAAGGCGAAAAAGGAGGCTGAACTAGGCACTTGTCCCGATTGTGGCAAAGGTAAAATCATAGATAAAGAGAAATTTTACGGTTGTACAAATTATCAATCAGATAATCCTTGTAAATTCACTTTACCAAAGAAATGGAGTGATAAAAATATTCCTAAAACAGAAATCACAGCTTTAATCACTAAAGGAAAAAC
>JAKDZT010000243.1 GCA_030462125.1 Tetragenococcus sp. | reverse complement strand
TGAATGTTTTTTATAGTCTATCAGTGGTTACTGGTAGGCTTTTTTTATGTATATAGGCGCATTCTCAGCGCTTTAAATTTATTTAACTGACCGTTTACCTATTTAAAAGAAAAAGAATCGCCCTATATGAGCGACTCTTTACCAAAATTAAACCAAAAACCAAAAATCATTGGTCTTTAAAGAATACATGAAATCCAAAGGAGCAAAACGAGACAACGACACCCTCATAAGCCCCTTTTTCTCACTATTATACCATAAGGAAGCTTTTCACCTCTTCCTTATAATAGTTTTTCGACGTCTACCAATAAGCCGCCACCTATCCACGAACTGGCTTGCCGCTCGCTACCATTTTCAGCTTTGGCTCTTGGTTCGGGTGCTACCCTAGCATAATGAAAGGCGATCAAGCTTCTTTCTGCTTGCCTATATTATACCATTTTTTACATTCGTTTACAACTGTAAACTGTCATTCTCTAATCTTTACAACCAGCACCATATAAGCTTTCTCGGCGTAATCTGGATTGATTTCAATTAGATTATAAGTGTTCCCATTCCATTTTAATAGCATTTCATTATCAATGGCATAATCTTGTTGCTGACGAATCACAAGCTCTAATGTATTTTCATAATCTGTTAGCTTATTTTCTTTCACGTCTTTAATAAGTTGCGTGCGTACTTTTGCCCAGCAGGAAAAGAGCTCTTTCTCTTCGGTCATGCCTGCTTCTGGGCCATCAGATTCAACTAATTCAATAAAAGTCACACGTTCTTGCAGCTCATTCGGGTGATTCACGATCGGCATGCCACACACTCCCCCTCAATTGCTGAATTAAGCTTGTTACTGTAAATGGAATATGCTCAGTATTTGCTACTTGCTGATTAATATACCAATGTTGAACTAGCAAAGACACCGCCCAATCAAATTGTTTATATTTCTCATAGTCTTGTTTATTTAATTGGCTATCCACGGCATGGATGATATAGCTTTCTGCGGTATCAATAAGTTGCTCTAATAAATTATCGTCCATGCTATGGTCAATTCGTAAGCTGTTTTTCACATCTTTAACCGTTATCATATTTTTTTCACTCCTTACAAAAAAAGCGGGGAACACATCCGCATGCATTCCCCAGATTTATAACGCCCTTTTATTTCGCTGTGACCTTTGCGCTATTGGTTGTTGTGTCAACGTTCGTCACTTCGGGCGCTGTTACTCCCCCGAGTTTGGCGTAAATTCAACGTATACAGAAGCCTCTTCGTCAATCTTTTTATAGTCGTTACGGATAATAGCGGCTAAACCTTGAGAATAGAAGTCGAATTTTTCCCATTGGGTTGTTACTTGGTTACGGCGGGCCACAAATACCGATTGGGCAATATCGCCAACAATCATTGGATAAGTGCCGCTCTTTGGATTAGCGAACAATTTATCGCTGATAAGTACCACTGGTAACCCGAACAAACTTTTACCGCTTGGCGCTGTTACATCTGGTTGCAAGAGATAACGACCGTCTGAATCTTTTAAGGTATCTAAATGATTGTAACCCGATTGATTCAAAATGACTGTTTTATCTAAAGCAGGGTCAAGTGTCACATTATTAATTTGTTTCAAGTCGTCTAACGTTGCTACTGATTTTTTAGGGAAAGTTTTTAGTAAATCCATAATGTGTTTGTTGTCCGTATTATCCACTAGCTTGCTTAGTTGGTCCTTGACTTCTTGGACAATATTTACTTCTGAATCTTCTACAACTTCATTTGATAAAGCAATCTTCCCTGCTCGTGTTTCCACTTTGTAATCTACATTAGCGAACATGTCAGCGTCAATGTCTTCAATTTCGGCCAGTTCTTCTTTAGTGGCTAAAATAGCTTCTTGATTGGTTGCCACTGGATAAGTGCCTTGACCATTCGAAACGTTTTTAACTGTGGCGTATTGTGCTAGGTTATAATCGGAACGTTTTAAGTCGAATACTTCCCCAATGACTTCACTAGGTACAACGGCAGCCGCATTTTCAGTATTCACACCGTCACGAACTTCGCCTTTTGAACGAATATACTCTTCATATCCGCGTACTTCTGTATTTTTGTTATCAATTAATGTTTTTTCCATGTTATTAGCTCCCTTTTCTTGTTTTTGTTTCATAAATGCATTGTACGAGCGTTTATTCACTTGTACATTAGCGGAATCATAAGCGGGCATAGTAACCACACTTACTTCAGGTACATTTTTAATGTTCTTAATACTGCGTGTAACAGTGCCTTCCTCGTCTTCATCAAAGGAATCAAGCCCTAATTCGAAACCAAAACTCATTGAATCGACTACCCCAGTTGAAACATTTTCGTATACGTCTTTTGCATAAGTCGTTTCATTCAACGTTGCTTCAAAGTGCAATCCCGTTTCATCCACCTCTAATTTTAAGGTATCATTCTTCACAGACGCTAACGGTTTGCTATAATCATGGTCGTACAATAAGAAACAGTTTGAAAAATCTACCTCTTCTAAGGCCTCTTTATCAATTTTTTCGACAAACCCGCCTAGATCCTTGCTAGGTTCGCCAAATTTCAAAGCATAACCACTGATCGTTTTACCCGTTTCTTCTTCGCTTTCCTCGTCCTTAGAATCTTCAGCTTGCAAATCCGCTTCTTCAGTCAAGCGTTTTTCTTTTTCTTCTTCACTCTTCGCCATTTTCTACATTTTCCTTTCTTTGATACTCTTCTAATGTATCCAAATACGTATAATTTAAACTAGCTAACAAGCGATCGCCACCATCTCTTGGCGGGAGTCCTAACTTTGAACGTCCTTCATTGATCGTAATCAGTGACCCTTGCACTTGTTCTAAAATGTTTTTCACTTTCGTATCTGGATCACTTTCTAACATTCGAT
>JAKDZT010000242.1 GCA_030462125.1 Tetragenococcus sp. | reverse complement strand
ATCAGGTTTTTGTTCATTTATCATATTTGCAAAAACTTGTAAAAGTTGTTCTGTTTCATCAACAGTTAAATGTTTTGCTTCAAGATATTTTTCAAGTAAAGCGCCTTTTTGAATTAATTGCCGTGTCCGTTTTTTTCGTTCTTTATAGTTTTCAGAATTATTCTGTAAAACAGAACGATTAATTTTTATTTGAACTTGTTTTGCTTTTTCTCTTTCTTGAATCAACAAATTTTCTAATTTCTTAATTTGTTCAAAATCAAGTTGTTCATTATCAAATTTTTTTAAAATTGTTTCTTGCTGATTGATTGCCTTTTCTAATTGTTCAATCGAGGAAGATAAATCTTTTTTATTTTTAATAGTCATAACTATTACTCATTCAAGGTTTTATTTTCATTTTCTAAAGTCGTATTTTTGAATTGTTGATGAACAGCATTTTTTGAATTTGAAATGACTAAAGAAACAAATTTTTTAATCTTATCTTCTGAATCAAAATCAGAAATAGAAATTTCTAAACCTTTTAAGAGTTCTTCTCCAATACGAGTATTAATGTATCGTTTTTGTTGTCCAATTTTTCTATTGATAATTTTAATGTCTTCTTGTTTCTTTGCTAATTCTTTTTGTAAATCTTCCAAGCTTTTTTTCTTTGCCATAACTTCCTAGTCCTTTCTTATTTGAAACACTTCTTGATAATTATATTCTATCAAATCCAAAAAATAAGGCAAAAGACAGATAAGTACAAAATACGAATAAAAAGTGGTAAAATATCCCTATAAGATATAAGGGCGCACTTATATACCATGAAAAATCATGGTATAAAATGCCAATCTTTCAGATTGAACGTGTTGAAAAAAACTCGCTTTGCTCGTGTAAAAAATAAAAGAAAGGAGAACACTTCTTATGGCTATTTATCATTTTGAGGCTAAAGTTATTTCAAGAGGGAAAGGACAGTCTGCAATTGCTAGCGCCTCTTATCGTAGTGGGGAAAAATTATACAGTGAACGCTATAATAAATTTAATTTCTATGGTCGAAGTGTTGCTCCTAAAACTTTTATTTTAAAACCAAGCAATGCACCTGACTGGACGTTAAATCGTCAGAAATTATGGAACGAAGTAGAAAAAATCGAAAAATCAAAAAATGCTCAACTAGCAAGAGATTTTATTTTAGCGTTGCCTTCTGAATTGAACGAAGAAGAACAAGAAGAACTCCTTTTAAATTATTGTCAAGAAAATTTTGTCAATCATGGCATGGTGGCTGATATTGCCATTCATAGAGATAAAGATGGTAATCCTCATGCTCATATTATGACAACAAACCGTCCATTTAAAGAAAACGGGGATTGGGGAACTCGTCAAAAAAAAGTTTATCACTATGATGAACAAGGCAACAAAATTTACGATAAAGAAAAGAAAACTTATCAATGCTCCACAGAAAAAACAACGGATTGGGACAGCAAAGAACGCTTAAAACAATGGCGTGAAAATTGGGCAATTGCGATTAATAATTCTTTAGAAAAAAAAGGATTAAACATAACCGTAACGGATAAAAGTTTTAAAGAACAAGGAAAGAAAGAACTCCCAACAAAACACCTTGGAAGCTATGCCCATCAACTTGAATTAAAAGGATTGCCTAGTGAAAACGGGGACATCAATAGAGAAATTAAAAAGTATAATCAACTCTTATACAAACAAGAACAACTAGAAAAAGAAACCGAGGAAAAGAACCAAACAAATCCATTTACTCGTCATTTTACACCCAAAGAAAAACGTATTTTATCTGACCTTTCTAAAGAACTTAACGTCTTTATTTCCTTTGAGAAATTGGAAGATAAAAAGCGTATGTTAAATAACTGGAAAAACTCTGCACTAGCTAAACAAGCGATGACGAATGGGCAAGAACAAGAACCGATTTTAAGTAAAATTAAAGACCAAAAAGAAGCGGTTGAACAAGCAGAAATTCTTTTAAATAAAGAAGCCCAACGGTTTATTTCTGCTCACTATCCAAAAGTCAATACAAACGCACTTAGTCCTTATATGGCAAGAGAATTAGTTGATAAAACCATTCATAATGAACAACTTTTTGACTTAAAAGAAACGGAACAAATTTTATTTAAAAGCCAACAACAGGAATTGTCACACAATCTATCCTTGCTTTTAAAAGACCCATATATCAGTGTTCGTGTAATGAAAGAAAAACTGAATAAACAAGAAGCTATTCTTAAAACATTCTGTGCTAAACACGATATTCAGTTAGAGAATAAAGAAAGTGTTGCTCGTCAATCCGACGAAGTTAAAAAAGCTTTCCAAGGCATTATCCAACCCCTTGCTCGCTATGAAATGGCAATAAAAGCCGTTCATTACTACCATGAAACAACGATAAAAGAACACTTGCCAATGATTGACAGAAAGCAATTGAATGGACTACAAAAAGAGCAATTGTGCAATGCTATTCTCTATTTTGGCGACCAACTCGAAGAAAAAGTAGTGATTGATGTTTTGAATGATAGACAACCTATGAAGTACGATACCGCAACGAAAGAACGCTTGCTTACAGGTTTATTAGAAGAAGGACACACTCACTTATCAGAAATAGAAAAACAGTTCTTTGAAAATCCAAGCATGAAAGTTATGTTTTTCAATGAATGTGTCCAAACGAAAGATTTTAGTAAAGCAGGCAAGCAAACATTAAAAGCTGTGTTTGATAAAAACTATACGAATGTCAAAGATGAACTTAACAAAGAAAAAAATGTGGAAGAAAAAAACTACTACCGCAACAATACAAATAATTTCAATCTGCTCAAAGGACTAGGAACAAATCTACTCTTTACGATTTTACGAGGGGAAAGCGAACCTGAACGTCCCGCTCATAAATTGAAGAAGAAAAAGCATAAAAACGATAGAGGATACAGTCCAA